>CAJJOO010000108.1 GCA_905193395.1 uncultured Porphyromonadaceae bacterium | reverse complement strand
CCTTTGCAGCGTAATAAGACAATGGTACTCCATAGTTGCAATATTCACCTGCCCGGCATAACGGCGGCGGCCTGCGAGGTCTGCTGCCGCAGGCTTGAGGCGGGTTTTCATTTTCATTTACGATAAGCGCATGCAGACTGCGATACAAACAGTGACGGATTGCAACACCACCGCGAAATCAGCAGGATTCCGCGTCCGGATGCAGCCGCCCGCTGTCTCTGCGTGCCATAAACCCACGATTCCTACTGTCATATCATATTAAATTAATATGTCAACTTCTTTAAGATTCAAGGCCGTTGAAGAGGCTTTAAGCCACAAGGCTGTCAAGGTGGAAATCCCCGACGGACGCCCGGCCGAATATTATGCTTCGGCTGTGTTCAACCGCAGCAAAATGTATCAGTACCTTCCCAAGGATGTATACAACGCCCTGGTGACGGCAATCGAAAACAAACAACCCATTTCCCGCGCACTGGCCGACAGCGTTGCCGAGGGAATGAAACGCTGGGCCGTGGAAAATGGCGCGCGCCATTATACCCACTGGTTTCACCCGCTTACCGACGGTACGGCCGAAAAGCACGATGCCTTCATTGAATACGATGGCAAGGGTGGCGTGGTCGAGGAATTCAGCGGCAAACTGCTCGTTCAACAGGAACCCGACGCATCATCCTTCCCCAACGGTGGCATCCGCAACACTTTCGAGGCCCGCGGCTATTCGGCCTGGGACATTTCCTCGCCCGCCTTCATTCTTGACGGCACTCTCTGCATCCCTACAATTTTCATTTCGTATACCGGTGAGAGTCTGGACTACAAGACGCCCCTGTTGCGCGCACTGAACAGCGTCGACAAGGCTGCCACACGTGTTGCACGGCTATTTGACCCGGAAGTGAAACATGTCCGCTCATACCTTGGATGGGAACAGGAATATTTCCTGGTCGACGAGGCTCTGTTCAACGCCCGTCCCGACCTGATGCTCACCGGACGCACCCTGATGGGCCACGAGAGCGCCAAGAACCAGCAACTCGAGGACCATTATTTCGGCGCCATTCCACAGCGTGTCGAAGCCTTCATGCTCGACCTTGAAATCGAGGCCCACCGCCTCGGTATTCCCGTCAAGACGCGCCACAACGAGGTTGCACCCAATCAGTTTGAACTCGCGCCCATTTTCGAGGAAACCAACCTGGCCAACGACCATAACCAGTTGCTCATGACCCTGATGGGTGAGGTTGCCCGCCGCCACAATTTCCGCGTGTTGCTCCACGAGAAACCCTTCGCCGGCGTAAACGGTTCGGGCAAACACAACAACTGGAGCCTCGGCACCGACAACGGCACCATGCTGTTCTCCCCCGGCCGCACGGCAAGCGAAAACCTCCGCTTCCTCACCTTTATTATAAATGTAATGATGGCGGTCTACCGTCACAACGGACTGCTGAAGGCCTCCATAATGTCGGCCACCAACTGCCACCGTCTCGGTGCCAACGAGGCACCCCCCGCCATCATCTCCATCTTCACCGGCAAGGCTATCGCCGAGATTCTCGACCGTCTGGAAAACGCCACTCCCGCCGAACTCGCCGACATCTCCTCGAAAGAAGGCCTCTCGCTGGGCCTGTCGCAGATTCCCGAAATTCTGGTCGACAACACCGACCGCAACCGCACATCGCCCTTCGCCTTCACCGGCAACCGCTTTGAATTCCGCGCCGTCGGTTCGTCGGCCAACTGCGCCTGCTCCATGATAGTGCTGAACGCGGCTGTCGCCGACCAGTTGAATCAGTTCTACGACGCCGTGAACGCCGCAATCGAAGGCGGCGCCCGGATGGAGGATGCCGTGCTGACCGAACTGCGCCGCCTGGCACGCGAGTGCAAGCCCATTCATTTCGACGGCAACGGTTACAGCGAGGAATGGAAGGCCGAAGCCGCCCGCCGCGGCCTCGACTGCGAGACCTCGGCCCCCCGAATGTTCGATGCCTACCTCCGCCCCGAATCCGTTGAGATGTATGCCCGCACCGGCGTCCTGTCGGAAGTCGAACTTCAGGCACGCAACGAGGTGAAATGGGAAATGTATACGAAGAAAGTGCAGATTGAGGCCCGCGTGCTTGGCGACCTTGCTCTCAATCATATCATCCCCGTCGCTACCCGCTATCAGTCGCTGCTGGTGAACAATGTCGTCAACCTCCGCAGTCTTTTCGACGGCGAGAAGGGTGCACGCGTCGTAGGGCACGATATCGAGACCATCGAAAAAATCAGCGGCCTCATGGATTCGATTAAAAACGAGGTCGAGCGCATGGTCACCGCACGCAAGCAGGCCAACGCCATTTCCGACGAACGTTCACGCGCCATTGCCTATCACGACAACGTTGTGCCGCCGATGGAAATTATCCGTCATCATATCGACAAACTCGAGATGATGATTGACAACGGGATGTGGCCTCTGCCCAAATATCGCGAACTCCTTTTCATACGTTGATGGAACCACTGAAACACGAATGTGGCGTGGCGTTGATTCGCCTTCGCAAGCCTCTGGAATACTACCGACAGAAATACGGCACCTATACCTACGCGCTCGACAAACTGTATCTTCTCATGGAGAAGCAACACAACCGCGGGCAAGAGGCAGCCGGCATCGGCGTTGTCAAGACCCAGGCACCGGCCGGCTATGAACTGATCTACCGCGAGCGTGCCCTGGGAAAAGACGCCATCCCCGAGATATTCGCCAAAGTCGGCAAGGAACTGCCACACGACCTCAATTCATTGCCTGCCGGCGAGGTCGACGCTTTCACTCCCTATATCGGCGAGGTCTATATGGGCCACCTGCGTTACAGTACCACCGGACGCAGCGGTATCAGTTACGCCCACCCCGTGCTGCGCCGCAACAACTGGCGCTCGCGCTCGCTGCTGCTCTGTGGCAATTTCAATATGACAAATGTCTCGCGTATGTTCGACAAGGTGGTCTCATCCGGCCAGCATCCCCGAATATACAGCGACACCAATATGATTCTCGAACAGATCGGCTATGCCCTTGACAAGGAGAATCATCGGCTATACCGCGAATACCGTGACACGCTCCACGACCCTGTCCTGGCGCATACAATCGAGGACAACCTCGACATGGCTGCCGTCCTGCGCAATGTCGCTCCCGAATGGGACGGCGGATTCGTGATGTGCGGCGCCACCGGTTCGGGCGATATGTTTGCCCTGCGCGACAGCCACGGAATCCGTCCTGCGTTCTACTATGTGGACGATGAAATTGTGGTTCTGGCTTCCGAGCGCCCGGTGATCCAGACCACATTCGACCTCGGAATCGAACAGGTATGCGAACTTGGCCGCGGCGAGGCCCTGATTGTCGACAAGGCCGGCGGTGTCTCGGTGAAGCGTATACTTCCTGACGAGGGAAACTGTGCCTGCTCGTTCGAACGTATCTATTTCTCTCGCGGCAGCGATGCCGACATATACCGTGAGCGCAAAGCCCTCGGCGCCTCGCTCGTGCGCGACATTCTGGAAATGATTCATTACGATGTCGATAACACCGTGTTCTCCTTCATCCCGAATACCGCCGAAGTTGCTTTCTTCGGTATGATGCAGAAACTCGAGGAGCGTCTTGACCGCTGCAAGCACGACGACCTGAAAGCACTACGGGACCGTGGCGAGATTACAGACGAGAAAGTAAATTCCGTCCTATCGCGGCGCATCCGCGTCGAAAAGGTGGCAATCAAGGATGTGAAGATGCGCACATTTATCGCCGAGGGCGCCTCGCGCGACGATATGGTGGCTCACGTCTACGACGTAACATACGGCTCCCTGCGTCCAGGCATCGACAACCTGGTGATTATCGACGACAGCATTGTCCGCGGAACCACGCTGCGCGAGTCGATTCTGCGCCAGTTGAACCGTCTGAATCCACGCCGTATAATCATTGTAAGTTCCTCGCCGCAGGTTCGCTATCCCGACTATTACGGCATCGATATGTCCGAACTCGGCCAGTTCATCGCGTTCCACGCCGCAATCAGGCTGCTGGTCGCCAGCGGGCGCCGCAGCGTCATCGAGGAAACATATCGTGCCTGCCTGGCACAGCGTGATTTACCTGATACCGAGCGCGTGAATTGCGTGAAGGCAATCTATGCCCCCTTCACCGACCGCGAAATTTCGCGCGAGATAGCCGCGATGCTCACCGAAAACGTCGATTCGGCGCCTGTCGACATCGTCTACCAGACCCTCGACGGCATGCACCGCGCCATTCCGGGACATCCCGGCGACTGGTATTTTTCGGGTGATTATCCCACCTACGGAGGAATCCGTCTGGTCAACGAGGCATTCATTGATTATTTTGAAAATGAATTTAAAAATTACTTGTCCTGAAACATTGTCAGTAACGAAAAATTTCATAATTTCGCATGATGAATGCCTAAGGCATATTTTGTGAATCTCAAAACATAGCGATTGTATCATGAAAATCACATTTAATATAAACTATCGCACAAACTGGGGAGAATCCGTTTATCTTACCGGTTCTGTAAAGGCTTTGGGCGATAACGAATACACCAAGGCTCTGAAACTCACTCTGACGGGCTCCGAGCACTGGTCGGCCACCATCGAGGTGCCCGACTCGGCGACCTCTTTCGACTATGCCTATCAGGTGCGTCACGAAAATGGTGGCGTGAAGCGCGAATGGGGCCAGCCTCATCGCTTCCTCAGTGGCCGTGGAGCCGTTAACTACGACATTTACGACCGCTGGCAGGACCAGCCCTGGGACAAGCCCTACTATTCGATGGCTTTCACCCGCTGCATCTGCCGTCGCGACAGCGCTCCCAAACCCGTGCTGCCCCGCCGCGGTTATCTCACTATCGCCGTTTCCGCGCCTATGCTGAAGCCTGAATGGCACGTGGCTGTGTGCGGCGCTTCCAAATCGCTTGGCGAATGGAATCCGGCCAAGGCTATTGCCATGAACGACTGCGACTACCCGCAGTGGATCGCCACAGTCAAGGCCGATGATATAACCGTCAATACCGAATTCAAGTTCCTCATCGCCGACCGCGAGGGCAATGCTATCGCCTGGGAAGGCGGCGAGAACCGCAAGGTAGGCATCACTCCTGCAGCCGATGCGGCCACTGTTGTCGCCGGCATGCGCCTCATCAATCCGCTTGACCTCTGGAAAGGTGCCGGTACTGCAATTCCCGTTTTCTCGCTGCGCAGCGACGACGATTTCGGTGTGGGCGACTTCTACGACCTCAAGGCCATGATTGACTGGTGTGTCCGCACCGGACAGACTTTCCTGCAGATTCTGCCCATCAACGATACCACCATGACCCACACCTGGACCGACTCGTATCCCTACAACGCCAATTCATGCTTTGCCCTGCATCCCATGTACCTGCGTCTCGAAGAACTGGGTCTGCTGGCCGATAAGAAACGCCGCAAGTACTTCAACGACCTGCGTCTGGAACTGAACGCCCTGGAGCAGATTGACTACGAGCGCGTAAACCAGGCTAAAATCGAATATTTCCACGAAATTTTCGAGCAGGACGGCGCCCGTGTTCTCGCGCTGCCAGAATTCCATGAATTTGTCAAGAACAATGCCTCGTGGCTGATGCCCTACGCTGCCTTCTGCGTTCTCCGCGACAAGTTCGGAACACCTGTGTTCTCCAACTGGGGTAAATATGCCGTATACGACAAAGCCAAAATCGACAAATTCATCGCGGCCAACCGCCATGAAATTGATTATGTGCTTTATCTGCAATATAATCTCGACCGTCAGTTGAAGCACGTCCACGACTATGCACGTGCCGCCGGTGTCGCCATCAAGGGCGATATACCCATCGGCATCAGCCGCGACAGCGTGGATGCCTGGACCTCG
>CAJJOO010000107.1 GCA_905193395.1 uncultured Porphyromonadaceae bacterium | reverse complement strand
CGTTGTGGGTGCGTCCGGCCTCGATGTCTATCACGGCCTTGATTGCGGCGACCTCGACGCCGAGTCCGGCGGCGAATTCCTCGATGTCGCTTTCAGTGAGTCTGGGTCCGCGTGCGGCGGCTTCCTGACCGAAGCGCAGGCGCACGGTGTCCTCGCCGATCACGAAGTATTCGCGATCGGTGTCGATGTATGTCACCGAGTCGGGCGGGGTTGTGAGGCGCAACTGGGCGTTGGAAGTCGAGTGGCAGGCGCCGAGTATTATTGCGGCGGCTGCGAATGAGGCGTACAGCAGACGTTGATGTGACATGAGGCGGGAGTGAGGTTTGTCTATGAGGCGAGCGAGGCCCGTAAAAGTTTTAAAGCCCGCGCGCGGCCCGTCATTGTTGAGGACGCCGTGCGCGGGCTTGTTATCGGGTTGCCGTCAGTTCTTGAGGTCGGCGACTTTTTCGAGTGTGCGGGTCAACTGGCCCCAGAAACGCTCAACAGCGGGAATGTACATGCGTTCGCTGGGCGAGTGTACGCCTTGCAGGGTGGGACCGAAGGAAACCATGTCCAGTTCGGGCATCTTCTCCTTGAACAGACCACATTCCAGGCCGGCGTGGATGGCCTTGACGGCGGGTTTCACGCCGTAGAGTTCCTCGTAGGCGTCGGAAGCCAGGTGCATGATTGTGGACTTCATGTTGGGTTTCCAGCCAGGATAGCCGTCGCCGTGGGTAACCTTGGCACCTGCGAGGTCGAAGAGGGCCTCGACCTGGTTGGCGATGTCCCACTTGCGGCTTTCGACGGAGGAGCGCTGGGAAGTGGTGACGAGAATCGTGTTCTCGGGCTTCATCTTGACGGAAGCAAGATTGGTCGAGGTCTCGACGAGGCCTTCGATGTCGCGGCTCATGGACTGGACTCCGTGGGGAGCGCAGTAGAGTGCGCGGATAAGGTTCATCGTGGTCTGTGTGTCGACGCAGTATTCGGGGCGCTCGCGGGTCTCGAGGGTGATTTCGAGGGTGGGTTCGATGTCGGCGTATTCGTCCTTGACATCAGCCACGTATTGGTTGAACAGAGCCACGACCTCTTCCTTGTTGGAAGTGTGCACGCCGAAGAGGGCGTGTGCGGCGCGGGGAATGGCGTTGCGCAGGTTGCCGCCGTCGATTTCGGCCAGTGAGATTTCATGCTTCCTGGAAAGGTTCCAGAGGAAACGGGCCAGAAGTTTGTTGGCGTTGGCGCGTCCCAGGTGGATGTCGCCGCCCGAGTGTCCGCCGAGACCCTTGGAGATGTCGAGCAGGAAGTAGTGGAAATCGGTGGGGGCCATGGAGCGTTCGTAGTGGAACGTGCAGGTGGTGTCGACGCCGCCTGCGCAGCCTACGAAGATTTCGGCATCGTCCTCGGAGTCGAGGTTCAGGAGGAATTTACCGGTAATCATGCCTTCGCCCAGGTTGTAGGCACCCGTGAGGCCGGTTTCCTCGTCTACGGTGAAGAGACATTCGATGGGTCCGTGAACCAGGGAGTCGTCGGTGAGTACGGCGAGAGCGGCGGCCATGCCGATGCCGTTGTCGGCGCCGAGGGTGGTGCCGTCGGCGCGGAGCCAGTCGCCGTCGACGATAGTCTTTATGGGGTTGTTCTCAAAGTCGAAGTTCTTGTCGTTGCTTTCGCACACCATGTCCATGTGAGCCTGGAGGATAGTTGTCGGAGCATCCTCGTGTCCTTTGGAGGCGGGTTTCGACATCACGACGTTGCCCACAGCGTCTGTTTTTGCGGCGATGCCGTGCTTGGCTGCGAAGTCGAGCAGGAACTGACGGATTTTGCCTTCCTTTTTGGAGGGACGCGGCACGTGGTTGATTTGATCGAAAATCTCAAAAACCGCGGCGGGTTTAAGGTCTTTGATAGTCATAGTATATGAAAATTAGGAATGAAAGAATGCGGGTTAAAACTTGTTTAATAAAGTTATGTATTGTAGCGGTATTGTTAAATATGATTATTTCCGCGCTCTAAGTTACAAAAATAAATCGAAAACGGACAAAAAATAACGCAAACTTTCCTATATTTGCACGCAAAAACGAGTCTCAGGCATGAAAACCGCAGTTCTGACAGTAGCCATTCTGGCTATATCATTCGTGCTTCTCGGAGTTAAAGTGCTGTTTGTCAAAGACGGAAAATTTCCGTCGGGCCATGCCCACGACATCAAGGCGCTTGGGCCCCGGCAAGCGCTGCAAAAGGACCGGAGCCGCGAGATGGAAGCGAAATAATTTTACATTAATTAATATTAGAACCTTTCAGTTCACACATGAAAAAACTTAAACTCACCGTGGCCGCATTGATGGCAGTATGCGCACTCACGGCGGCAAGTTGCTCCGATAAGGAGAAAGCTGCCGAGGCTGCCGCAGTCGTGCCCGGCGACAATTCGGCAATCAATGTCCGCTATCTGAATTCCGATTCGGTATTCAGCAACTATGTACTTGCGCGTGAACTTATGGCGGAACTCGAACGGGCCGGCCAACAGTTTGAGTCGCAGGTGAACACCCGCCGCTCGCAACTGCAGCAGCGCGTGAACACGTATGCACAGAAACGTCAGAACAACATCTATATGACCGAGGCTTCGCGTCAGAAGGATGAAAACGAGATTCAGGCAGCCGACGAGGCCAACCAGCGTTGGTTTGCGCAGCGTCAGGGCGAACTGCAGAACTATCAGTTGTCCGTTGCCGCACGCATGCAGGATTCTCTGCGTGCCGTTGTCAAGGACATCTGCGCGAAATATAACTTCCAGGTTGTGCAGGACGTGGCCGTGACATATTATGTTGACCCGGCACTCGATATCACCGATATGGTGATCAAGATGCTGAATGACCGCTACCAGCCCGCATCGGCCACAGCCGCTCCCGAAGCTCCCGCTGCCCCTGCCGCAGCCGCCGCTCCGGCCGCAAAGTGATAGCGTCCTCGCCACGATAAAAAAATAGGTCTCCGGTTGCAAACGCCGGGGGCCTGTTTTTTTAGACAGGAGAATAGGAGATTCTTGGACAGAAAGACATAAGAAACATAAATCACATAAAATATATACATCTCATAAACCACATAAATTACATAAGCCACATAAACCATCCACCTATATGTATATGGCAGGGCCGGCTCTTCATCGCGAGGAACCGGCCCTTTATTCACACAAATCAACTTATGAAAATGTTATGAAAAAATATTGCTTTGTCAGTCTGTTACGGTTTCAGAAAGGTCTTCCGCCCATCGGAGGGCGCGGGGCGCCCGGAGGCGGCCCGGGATGGCCTCCGCCCGGGCCGAAGGATTCGCGGCGTTCTGGAGTGGCGCCCTTGCCGAAGGTGTTGAACTTATATACGACGCTGAACATCACATAACGTCCGAGGGTGTTGTTCATCACGTCCTCGATATAGTTGGCGGTCACGTTGCGCGAGATGCTGGACTGCTGGGCCAGGATGTCATAGGCCTTGAGCGAGAGGGTGAGGGCGCGGTCCTTGAGGAACTGATAGCCTATCGAGGCGTTCCACATCCAGCGGTTCTCGTCATAGCCTTCGGTGTAGCCACGTGTGGCGGTGTATGAGAGGTCGGAGTTGAGCAGCAGGCCGAATGGGGCATTGTAGGCGGCATAAAGTTGGCCGCCGTATGAGTGGACGGTGCGGTCGGCCGCCGTGCTGACAGTGTTGTGGACGGTCTGCAGCGAGTAGCGCGGACGGAGTTCCAGTTCCACATAGTCGGGGCGCCAGGCGATTCCGGGCGAGATGTTGAAGTTGAACGAGCCTGAGCGGTTGCGGCGCCCGTTGTTGAAGCCGACGGCGTTGGAATAGTAGAGCATGGTGTGGTTGTTGAAAGTCCATGCCTTGTCGCGGAAGGGGAATGAAACCATGTTCATGGCGCGGACGTTCCAGACGCCGTTGACGTTGGTGTATTCTGTTACGCGGCCGCCGGTGGTGGGGTCGTAGGTGGTTTTGGAGACGATAGAGTTCTGGACCAGACGCGCGTCCATCATCAGCATCACCGAGCGCTGGGTGTCGCGGTTGAAGTTGTGGAAGCGCAGGCGCAGATTGTGGGTGAACGAGGGGTCGAGGTCCGGATTACCGATGACGATGTTCAGAGGGTCGCTCATGTCGGCGACGGGCTGCAACTGGGCGATTGTGGGCTGGGACGAGCGTCCCATGTAGTCAATCTGCAGGGCCTGGGTCTTGGACTTGCGCCAGCGGTAGCGCAGATAGGGGGCGTAGTTCCAGACCAGTCGGCGCGGGATATTGCGTTCGGAGTTGATGAGGTCGATCGAGCGGGTGGACTGGGGCACGAGCGACAGGCCCACGTCGATGTTGTGGAGGCGCGAGACGTGCTTGAAGCCGGCGCGGATGTCCTGGTTCATGTAGTCGTTGCGGAATCGGTTGCTGAGGTTGTCGTTGAACACGTCCTCGGGCGAGATTACCGGCTCCGTCGGGGAAGGTGACGGGATGGTCGTATACCAGTTTGTCGGCGTTGTTCCAACGGTACTGGAAGCGGTAGGCGAAGGTGAGGAAGTTGCCTTTCGCAGGGTTCCCAAGCGGTTCGGTCCAGGAGACGCGGGCCGAAATGTTGTTGGTCCAGGTGTGGTTGTCGGTCCACTGGTCGTAGAGGTCCACAGAGTCGTCGGCCTGGAAGAATTTGTTCCATGAATAGGAACTTTCATACTCGCGCACGTCGCTGAAACGGTAGTTGACGAACAGCGAGATTGCGCGGCCGCGGCGCGAGGCGAATTTGCGGTTGAATATGAGTCGTCCGCCTGCCTCCCAGGATGTTCCGCGCGAGGCGTTTCGGTTGAGGCTGCGGGTTACGGGGTCGGAGCCGTCGGGCGCGCCGGCGGTAAGGGACGAATCGACCGCCCATGAATTATTGTGGTTGTAGGAGAAATTGGGGCGGAAATCGAGGGTGGTGAGCGTGTCGGGCTTCCATTCCATGCGGAAGTCGGCGCGTACGTTGTTGCCGCGGTCGCCGGCCTCGCGGCCAGACATGTAGTAGGGCGAGAACGATTCCAGGAGGTACTGGCGGGTTGAACTTCGGCGGGTGTCGCGCACGCTGCGGGTGTACATCACGTCGCCGCCGACGCGTAGAATCTCGCCGCGGCCCACGTTGAAGTTCACGCCGAGGGCCTGCGAGGTGGTTATGCCGTTGTTGCCTCCGAAACGGCGGAAGCGCGAGGCCGTGCCGTCGTTGAAACTGAGGTCGTTTATGTTGTTCGCGGCGCCCAGGAAGGTGAACTGGTTGCCGTTGACAAAGCGGTTTACGTTGAATTTGACACCGTATCGGCTGTCGGAGCCGTATCCGGCCTCGAAGTTGCCGAACCAGCCGTTGTGCATGTCCTTCTTGACGGTGAGGTTGATGACGGTCTCGTCCTCGCCGTCGTCCACGCCGGTGAGGCGGGCCAGGTCGCTTTTGCGGTTGACTACCTGGAGACTCTGTACCATGTTAACGGGCAGGTTGCGCGAGGCCACGGTGGGATCGTCGCTGAAAAATTCCTTGCCGTCGATGAGGATTTTGGTCACCTGCTGGCCGTTGGCGGTGATGGTGCCGTCCGAGCCGACTTCGACGCCCGGGAGGCGCTTGAGCAGTTCCTCGACGGCGGCGCCCGGCGGCGTGCGGTAGGCCTCGGCGTTGTATTCTATGGTGTCTTCCTTTACGGTGATGGGTGTGCGTATGCCGGTGACGACGGTTTCGCGCAGGGCGATGGAGTTTTCGGAAAGGACCACATCGGGCAGGGCTACGTTTGCGGCGGCGACGGTGGCGTCAGCGAACGCGGTGGTGCAGCCGACGTATGAGACCTCGACGATGTATTTCCCCCGGGACAGTCCGCGGAAGACGAATTTGCCGGCGTTGTCGGTCACGA
>CAJJOO010000106.1 GCA_905193395.1 uncultured Porphyromonadaceae bacterium | reverse complement strand
TGCATCGGCACCTGGGCGAATCTGCTGCCCGATTTATATGCAAAGGTATACGCGCGCGTGCGCGCGGGCGGGACGGACGCCGTGAAGCCGGTGATGGATGAGTTCACCGCATTTCTGGCCGTGGGCTGGAACTACGGCATCTCCGAGACATTCACCCTCCTTGTTCCCAACCTCAAGGGGGGCGCCTCGGCCCGGCCCGAAGGCGGTTCCATGGTTCCGATGGGACTCGACCGCCTGGAGGGCGGAAAGGCCCAGGCACAGTCGACCGCCGGCGCCATCCTGCCCTATCTTAGCCAGTATTTCAACGATTCCGAAGGCACCAACGGCCCCGTTTATGTAGGCGCACTGATATTCGCGCTGTTCATCCTGGGCTGCTTCATAGTCCCGGGCGCCGTGAAATGGGCACTTGTGGTGATGACCGGATTCTCGATTCTGCTGGCCTGGGGCGACAATTTCGCATGGCTCACAGACCTGTTCATCTACAATGTCCCGCTGTACAATAAATTCCGTGCTGTCGAGAGCATCCTGGTAATCGCCGAATTCACCATGCCGCTGCTGGCAATCCTGGCCCTGCACCGTCTGATAACCACTTCCGACGCCGGCCGGGTGTATCTGCGTCCCCTACTCTATTCCTTCGGCGCCTGCGCGCTGCTGTGCCTCGTAGCCCTCGGCTTCCCATCGGCCTTCGGCGCCGCCATCAACTCGACCGACATGTACATGTCGCAGCAACTCACCGACTATATGACCCGGATGGCCCTGTCGCAGGGTTACTCGCAGGTTGAGGCCGGAAGCCTGGCCTACCAGTACTCGCTGTCGAATCCCGCCAACGTCCAGGTGGTCGAGGCCCTCCGATACGGAATGGTGCGCGACGACGCCCTCCGCTCGCTGATGTTCATCCTTTTCGGCGGCCTGTTCCTGGCCGGTTATCTTAAAGGCAGGGTGAAAGCCGCGACGGCCCTCGCCGCGACCGGACTGCTGGTGCTGTTCGACCTGTTCCAGGTGGACAAACGCTATGTGTCGCATGACAGTTTCGTGGCCGTTGCCGCCGACGAACCCGAATTCACCCCCGATGCCATCGACCAACTCATCCTTCAGGACACCACCCACTACCGCGTGATGGACATTCCCGGCTTCAACGCCCCCGACCGCTCGTATTTCCACAATATGGTGGGTGGATACCATGCCGCCAAACTCAACCGCTACGAGGACCTGATACAGCGCCGCCTGGCACTGGTGGCCGCCTACGGCTACGAGCCGGCCCTGCGCAGCGACTCAATCCGCGCCCTGTACACCGGCAAGGAACGAGAGACGGCCGATGCCCTCGCGGCATCATACCGCGTCCTTGACATGCTCAACGCCCGCTACATCATCAACGGACAGGGACAGGATCAGGCTCCCGTGGTCCAGAACACCAGCGCAATCGGTCCGGCATGGCTCGTCGGCAAGGTAAACTATGTGGAAGGTGCCGATGCCGAAATGAAGGCCCTGGAATCGCTCGACCCGCGCCGCGAGGCCGTGGCCGACAACCGTTTCGCCACCACCCTGGGCAATGTCAACTCGTCGCTGGCACCAGGTGACACCATAGCCCTGACATCCTACACCCCGAACCGCCTCACCTACGTCAGCGACTGCCGCAGCAACGCCGTGGGCGTATTCTCCGAGGTATGGTTCCCCTGGGGCTGGAAAGTCACCATCGACGGCAAGGACGTGCCCCTTGGCCGCGTGAACTACATCCTGCGCGCCATGGCCATTCCCGCCGGACATCATGAAATCGTGATGACCTTCGACCCCGAATCGCTCCACGTCACCGGCGGCATCGCCTACGCCTGCGTATCGGTGATCTACATGCTGGCACTCCTGGCTATATTCGTCGAATACCGCCGCCGATTCCTCAGCCGCCAATGAAATTACCCGCGCCCCTGAGGCGATACAGGCACAGCCGTGGCTTCGGCATCCATTCTCCGTCGGCCTACGCCTTTATCCGCGAAGTGCTGAATCCTGCGCGCGGTTATGCCTACTATGCCTACCCGAGCCTGCGGCGGGGACTAGGCTGTGACCCGCGGCTGCTGTTCAGAATGGCCGTGAAGACCAACCCCGCCACGTTCCGCATAGATGGCGGTGACCGTGCCGCGCGCGCATACGTGCGCGAAATCATAGGAAAAGCCGTTTCCGGAGCGTGTGAGACCGACGGCGACGCCGACCTGCTCATCTCCCTGGATAGTGCGACAAACGCGACCACGCGCTTTAAAAACGCCTTTTTCGCCGACCGTAGGAATCCGCTCCTGGCCCGCGAGGTGAGCGCACGCACTGCCGGCCACATCTTTTTCAGCCGCCGCGCGGCCGTGGTGATTGATTCCGCTGCCCCGTTCCAGACTTTCGACGTGGCTTTCTGACGCCTGACAGCCTTTCTGACGCCGCATGGCAAAAATCCATCCGGGAGTTAAATTCTCCGGCATAAACCAGTTAATATATGTTAAGAAGAGAATAAATGTTTTGATTTATCAAAATAATGAATAATTTTGCAACAACTTTACACAATTCCCTATAATCTGACAGCATGGAAAAAATAGACAACCTCGACCGGAAGATTCTCCGGATTGTGATGAGGAACGCCCGAATTCCGTCGAAGGACGTGGCGCTCAGTTGCGGCGTATCAAGGGCCGCCATCCACCAGCGAATTCAGAGACTGATTGAACTGAATGTAATCACAGGCTCGGGCTATCACGTAAACCCGAAAGTCCTGGGCTACTCCACCTGCACCTATATCGGCGTGAACCTGGAACGCGGCGCCATGTACCGCGACGTGGTGCCGGAATTTGAAAAAATTCCCGAAATCGTCGAATGTCACTTCACCACAGGTCCTTATACTATGCTCATAAAACTCTATGCACGCGACAACGAGCACCTTATGGATCTGCTGAACAACAAGATTCAGATGATTCGCGGCGTGACAGGCACCGAAACCCTCATATCCCTTGACAATTCAATCGCCCGCGAAATCCCCACCGAGGCAACCCACGCCTGAATACATATCGCACAATTATCACCACATATACCGTCCTGTACCGTCCTGCCGGGGCCGGAGGTCACAGGACATTCCGGCCTATCCACCAGGCGACAATAGCCACGGCGACAGCCACAGCAAGGGTAGGGGAGTCGAGCACACGGCGCAGGCGCCGCGGACGCCACAGGTACAACGCGGCCAGAGGCACGGCGAAGAACAGCGCCGCATTGTAGTGCCACGCATCCGCCGGGCGGCCGTGCACCAGGGCGTGAAACGCACGCTGGCTGCCGCAACCGGGACAATCATAGCCCGTGGCGGCCTTGAAAAAGCAGCGTGGCGCCGGATACACCTCCGGGTCGCACAATCCCACATATACAAGAGCGGCGACGATTGCGGCCACAAGGCACACAATCATCGCCCTCCTTATATTTGGACGGACGGGAAACACCGTCAGAATATCGCCATGGTCCAGCCCAGCGGACCAGTGATAAAGGCTAATACAATCGAGAAAATCAGGAGCCACTCCGTCAGGTTCGACATGCGTCGGGCTCCCTGCACGTCGCCTGAATTATATCGCGACGAACTGATGGCACCGGTCACGATGCCCAGCAGGGCGATGGGCGAGCAGCAAAGTACCGTCAGCAGAATCGACCAGCCGATGTAGGTCGACGGACGGGGCTGGTACTGAGGCTGCTGCTGAACGAACACCTGTGTGACGCCGGGGGCGGGCGAATAGCCGGGAGCCTGCGCAGAGGCACCAGTATTCGTGGCGGGAGACATCAGGCGGCCGTTGGCATCGAACAGTCCGGCAGTGGCCGGGGCCACGCCGGCGGCGGTCCACTGTGCCAGGCCGTCATACCACACCGGGGTGGAGGCGTCGATGGGCAGTTGCACCAGTTGTTGCAAGTCGTAGGGGCCTTGCTGAAGCCCGTTGAGATGAATCCAGATTTTCATGATTTTTAAGGTGTGCGCGGCATCCGCGGAGGGGACGCCGCGCGCGTTTACGGTTTTAGAAGAACTTGGTTTCCTTGCCGAGGATATCGCTCAGCAGGTTATTGGCCAGACGGCTGGCACCGAGGCGGAAGTATTCGTTGGTGAGCCATTCCTCGCCCAGAACTTCCTTGACGAGGGTATAATACTTCACGGCTTCGGCCGTAGTCGATACACCGCCTGCGGCCTTGAAGCCCACGCGGATACCGGTCTGCTCGAAATATTCCTTGATACAGAGGCACATGGTGTAGGCTGCCTCGAGCGATGCGCCGGGATATTCCTTGCCGGTGGAAGTCTTGAGGAAGTCGGCGCCGGAATAGAGGGCCAGAACGGAGGCTTTCTTGATGTTGGCGGCGGTTTTCAGAGCGCCGGTTTCAAGAATCACCTTCAGGCGCCCGTCGCGGCAGGCAGCCTTCTGTTCTACGATTTCGTCGCACACGGCCTCATAGTCGCCGTCCAGGAAATTACCCACGTTCAGGACAATGTCGATTTCATCGGCACCGCCTTCGACGGCCAGGGCTGTTTCGGCAATCTTGACTTCGTTGAACGACTGGCTCGAGGGGAAGGCACCGCTCACGCAGGCGATGTCGACGCTGCTCACGTCCAGAACCGCGCGGACTACCGGCGCGAAATTAGGATACACGCAGATGGCGGCGACATTGTTCAGCATGGGGTATTCCTCGTCGAACTTGTTCACGCGCTCGGTGAAGTCCGATACCGACTGAGGCGAATCCGTGGCCTTCAGTGTGGTGAGGTCGATGGTATTGAAGAGGAATTTATAAACCTCGGGATTGTTGTTTTCCTCGAAATGTTCAGAGATGAATTTATCTACTGCGGCGCCGACAACGTTGTCGTCTTCGTTCACCGCGCTTTTGGCAATAGCCTCTTGATATTTGTCGGTCATGATTAAAAGAGTGTTTGTCAGTTATTTATTTGTTGTTCAGTTTCGGGTTCAGACGGTGACGGTCGGCGTCACGGCGAGATTTCTTGTCGAGGTTCGCGGCAAAGGCCTCGGTGAGGTCGATTCCGCTCTGGTTGGCGATAGCCATCACCACCCAGACCACGTCGGCCAGTTCCTCGGCCAGGTTGTCGCTCTCGCCGGGCTTGTAACTCTGCTCGCCATAGCGGCGCGACATGGCCCGCGCGACCTCGCCGGTTTCCTCGGCGAGAATCGCCATATTGGTCAACGGCTCGAAATAGCGCACGCCCACTGTACGAATCCAGTGGTCGACAATCGCCTGACATTCACGCAGGCCCATATCGGGGACTTTCGGCTCCATAAATACTAAACACACAAAGGTACAAAAAAATCGCAAATCCCCCCGAATTTTTGAATTATTTGAGTGTGAGAGCCGTTTTTTATTCCTATCTTTGTCAGATTCATAATCACGATTAAAACTCTCATAACAATGAAAAAGATTGTAATAATGTTCGTTATGGCACTGCTGGCGCTTGCCGTAACATCCTGCTCGCCTTCGCCCGAAAGCGTTGCCAAGAAAATCGAGAACCACGAAACCCTCACCAAGGACGACTACAACACAATCATGACATACATGGAATCTGCCTGCGACGATATTGAAAAGGCAATCGAAAGCGGCAACAAGGACGGTTCGTTTGACAATCTTGACCAGAAATACCAATATGCCCAGCAGTTCATGGAAGCCCTGATGATGGCTCCGAAAGACGAAATCGACACTGACCGCTCGTCGAAACTGATTCAGCGCCTGTTCTCGCTGGCATTAAAGAGCCAAGTGGGCACAATGCCCTCGTAAGGCGGGTTTCAGAACCATTTGAGTTTTTTCAGCAGCATCCAGGCTGCGAAAGTAAGCACCACGGCCATCACGATGACAAGCGCGAAGGCCCCGGGAACAGTGGCCGGCCACAAGCCGGCCACATT
>CAJJOO010000105.1 GCA_905193395.1 uncultured Porphyromonadaceae bacterium | reverse complement strand
CGCCAGACCGCCGGAAATTAAGATTCTATGAAGTTTCATAATGAATTAATCCTGAATTGAAGGGTGGGTTAAACTTTTAGAAATTGGCAATGAGACCCAGGGTGAAGGTGACAGGACGGGGATAGACATTGTCGTCACGTCCGTCGAACACTTCGGGATCGACACCCTTGTATTTGGTGATGACAAACGGGTTCTGGCATGCACCGTAGACGCGGAGACGCAGTTTTTCGCGCAGAAGGTTGTCGAATGTGTATCCGACGGTGATGTTCTCGCAGCGGATGAACGAGGCGTTCTCTACGAAATAGTCGCTCAGAGGCAGGTTGTTGTCGGCCGACGGGAAGATGAATTCATTTCTCATCAGGTTGTTGAGACCGTACTGGTCAACAGTACCGAGGTTGGTGCGGACGCGGCGGGGTGCGTTGTAGACCCAGTTGCCGATGTTGGCGCGCAGGCTGATACCGAAGTCCCAGTTCTTGTAGTTGATGTTGTTGGTCCAGTTGAGGGTGAACTTGGGATCGGGCGAGTGGAACATGATGAGGTCCTCCTGGTCGATCTTGCCATCGGCGTTCTGGTCAACATACTGGCCGGGAACGGGGTTGCCGGATGCGTCGTATACCTGCTGGTATACACGGTAGGTGTAAGCAGCCTCGCCCTGGATGAACCACTGGAGGTCACCGCCGATACCGCCGCCGGGGATGCCGCGGCCGCCGGCAGCCATGGGCTTGCCGTCGTTCAGTTTGGTGATCTTGTTGCGGTTGTAGGTGAGGTTGAAGCCGGTGTTCCAGGTGAAGTCGCTGGTGACGACGGGCTTGGCGTTGATGCTGAATTCAACACCGGTGTTGCGGAGCGAGCCGATGTTGGTGGTCAGATAATCGGAGGTCTGCAGACCGATGGCGGGAGTATAGGCAAGCAGGTCCTTGGTGTCGCGCAGATACCATTCGATGCTGGCAGTGATGCGGTTGTTCAGGAATGCCAGGTCGAAGCCCACGTTCCATGTGGTTGTGGTCTCCCACTTGATGTTCGAGTCGTAAGGCTGGGGATAGAGGGGGTTGATCCATTGGGTCTGGCCCTTAGGTCCGTAGCCGGGATACATGAAGTACTGGTTGCTGGACGAGGTGTAGACGGGCAGATAGGGGAAGTAGGAACCGATGTCCTGCTGGCCGGTCTGGCCCCAGCCCATGCGGAGTTTCCATTCGTTGAGCACATTGCTGTCCTTGAATACGGGCAGGTTGCTGATCTTCCAGCCCAGGGCCACGGCGGGGAACAGGCCCCAGCGGGTGTCCTTGCTGAAACGCGAGGAGGCATCGTCGCGCAGGGTGACGGTGAGCAGATAGGTGTCATCGAAGATATAGTTCAGACGGCCGAAGAACGAGAGCAACTGAACGGGAGCGGCCCAGCGGTTGATATCGCCGACGCGCACGCCGATAACCTTGTCGCTGCCTTCGGGCATCGAGTAAACGCCATTATTATATGTGAGGCTTTCCCAGCCGGCCGAGTTCACGTGGGTGTAGGAGTGGCCGAAATAGGAGAAACGCTGCCAGGAATAACCGGCAGTAACGTCGATGTTCGATTTGATGGCCTCGAAGTCCTTCTTATAGTTGGCATAGAAGTCGAGCATGGTGTTGCGCTGAACTTCGTGCCAGTCGTAGCGGGTTTCAGCACCGCCGGCCGAGGGATAGCCGGGCAGGGAGAGCAACTGAGTGTTGCGCCATGCCTGCAGCGAGTTGGCGGCGGTGAGACTGCGGCATTCGTTGCGCGATACCTGGTAGCCGAGGTTCAGGTTCAGGTGAAGTTCGGGCAGGAAATGGAGCGAGTAGTCGAGTTGCAGGTTACCGCTGGAAGAATATGTGCGGTTCTCGCTGTTCACGTCATCAAGCAACTGAACGGGGTTGATGGCCGAGTTACGATCGTTCAGACCGCCGGGGGCGTAGTTGTAGAAACCGTTGTAGAGATAACGGCCGGAGTTGCCCACGGGAATGTTGCTGTAGACGGGCTTGGTGGGGTCGTAGGCCACTGCACCGCCGACGGCACCGGTGTCGCCGTTCTTGGTGCGGGCGTATGTACCCATTGCCTGGGCGTTTACGCTCAGGTGATTGTCAAAGAATTTGGGAGTAAGGTTGAAACTTACAGTCGTGCGGTCCATGCCGGAGGTACGGAGGATACCGTTGTTCTGCATGAACGAAGCCGATACACGGTAGGGAAGCACGCCGGCCTGGCCGCCTACACTCAGGTTGTAGTCGTGGGAGAATGATGTGCGGAGCACTTCCTTCTGCCAGTCGGTGTTGTAGATTACGTTCTTGCCGTCGGCACCGGTGAAACCGAGTTGTGCGATGCTGCTCTCGCCGAGGTTATTGCGGACGAATTCGGCGAATTCGGAACCGCTCATCATGTCGAGGGTCTTGCGGGCGGTGTTGACGGTGAAGTTGGCCGAGAAACTAACCTGGGGACGACCGCTCTGGCCGCGCTTGGTGGTGATGATAATCACACCGTTGGATGCGCGCGAACCGTAGATGGCGGTTGCCGAAGCGTCTTTCAGGATGGTCATGCTCTCGATGTTCTGGGGGTTGACCATTGTGAGGGCGTTCATGCCGCCACCCTGGTTCTGGTTGGTCTGGGGAACACCGTCGATGACGATAAGGGGGTCGTTAGAAGCCGACAGCGAGGAGCCGCCGCGGATACGGATTGTGGCGCCGCCGGTGGGGTTACCGCCGTCGGTTGTTACAATCACACCGGGTGAAGCGCCCACCAGCAGGTCCTGGGTGGAGGTTGCCAGACCGGCTTCGATTTCATCGGGTTTCACCACCGAAACCGAACCGGTGGCGTCGGACTTCTTGACAGTACCGTAACCGATGGCAACGACGTCTTTCAGGAGCACCGAGTTGGTGGTGAAGTGGACGTCGATATTGGTGCGACCCTCAACGGGAATAACCTGTGTGTCGCAACCGATGTAGGAGAACACGAGTGTGGCATTGGCCTCGGTCTGGATGGTATAGACACCGTCGATGTCGGTAGTCACACCCATGGTCTGGCCTTGCACCACCACACTTGCGCCGATGGCAGGCTCGCCTTCGGGCTCGTACACAGTACCTGTGACTGTGATTTTCTGTGCTAATGCCGGGAACGCGCAGGCAACCACCAGAGTGAGTGCCAGAAGTGCTTTCCGTGTCATTTGTAAGCAAATGTTCTGCATGCAGATAGGTTTTTAAGTTAGTAAATGTATAATCTCAATTAATTTATTTTCGATTTAAGGTGAGGGCAGAGGTCAAAAAATATAATCCGCTGACGGGTGGAAACCACAGGCATCCATCCGGCGGCAAGTCACCGATTTTCTTACGGCATAAAGCATATTTTCCAGTTTTTCAACGGCTTGTTGCACTCACTAACTAATTCTAATCACAAACGCAACACCGAAACCGGTTGCCCGGGCACGGGTTGACAAGGCAAAGTAAGGCATTTTTTTTCAATCTTACCAATAATTAACTTTAAAAATGAGGCATAAATTAACTTTTAACGATTTTAAGTTAATTAAAACTCCTCACGTTAACATTTGTTTGGTATCAGTCCCGGAAGCAGGCAGTGACGCGGCGGCGTATGGTGATGCAGTTCAGGGCGGTTATGGCCAGCGTCAGCGCCAGGCCGGCGGCAAGGGGATTCCACACGCCCGACGGCTCAGCGCCGAGGGCCTCGAGGGCAGGATGCCATAGCGTCGACAGCAGCAGGGCCGTGACTGCGGCAAGGACAAACACGGCGCCGTTGACGGCACATACCATAATGATATAGCCGCGCGAGATGCGCCGCGGGGTGTAACCCAGCAGCAGCAGACCGCTAATAGTAGCACGGTTGCGCGTAATCAGCAGGTTGATGCCCAGAACCAGGATGCCGAGGGCCAGAATCACTATCACCGAACCGACAGCGCCGACCGCCGAGGCGATGAGCCGCAGAAAGAAGGCTGCGCGGCCGCCCGTGTCCGGAGCCCCTGCAATTTCGTATCCGTGGTCGGCCATAAAGGCATCGACAGCCGGATTACCGGGGTCGCCGACCACCACGATAAGCCGCGATGGTTGCGGGGTGCTCCCGGTGCCGAAACGGTTGTGAGCCCAGTCCATGAACGCCTGTGGCACGGCAATGGTGTTGAGCCAGGATGAGAAGCCCACGATGCGGCCCGGCAGTACGGTGTAACCGCCCGGACCGCTGACGGTAATCTGCAAGGGGATATTGCGGATAATCTTCTCGCTCACAACGGGCATGCGGCCTCCGGCGGCAAAGCCGAAGTTGTAGAGCGCCAGATAGTCGCGGGAAATCATTATGGGTATCACGGGATAATCGGGATCGAAGCGCCACAGAGACGGGTCGACACCGGCCAGAGCGTCGGGCACGGACTCGAAGAACAGAGCCGTGGACATCGTCCGCCCGCCCATATCCACGGCCGCCCATACGCCGAAATCGGCTGCCGTAAAGGCCACCACCGAATCACACCAGAACTGCGCCGCAATCTCCCGCATTTCGGCATCGGAGAATGCCGGGGCGCTGCCCGAGAGGGTGTTGCCGAGGCCCACGGGTTTGGATATTATCATGTTGCGCGGCTCGCCGGTGGCAGCGTTGCCGGACAGGGCCGGACTGAGATCGGCATAGAATTTCACCGCCACCATCACAATCACCAGGCCGGCGAGGGTCGCGACGGCATATCCGGCCAGTTGCCGGGTGCTGACATTCTGTCTGAGCAGTTTCCAGATCATAGCGTGAGGGGAATCAGTGGTGTATCGATGTGAAGGGGATTGCCGACGGAGGTAAAAATTACTCCGGCGCCGAGAGCCGATGCTGTCTCGGCTACAAGCGCGGCGCATAGACCGTTGTTCACGGCGTCGAGATGGCTCACAGGCTCGTCAAGGAGAATGAAGTCGAAAGGCTGGCACAGGGCGCGGATTATGGCCACGCGCTGGCGCTGCCCGGCGGATAGGCGCCCGGCGGGGACGTCGGCGCGGTTGTCAATCTCCAGCCGCGCGAACATATCGCGGATTTCAGCCTCGGTATGGAAATCGGTGAGGCGGTTTTTCAGCAGCACGTTCTCCATGGCCGTGAGCGTTGGAAAAAGCACCAGTTCCTGTGGCAGATATGCCAGGTTGCGGCAGCGCAGGGCACACCATTGCGGGATGCCGAACGAGCGTATATCGCGCCCGTCAAATGTGATTGAGCCGATATAGTCGGTGCGCACGCCGTAGAGGAAGGAGCAGAGTGAGGTCTTGCCCGCGCCCGATACGGCATTGATGCTGTAAGTGCGGCCGCGCTCGAAAACGAGGTCGGCCAGCATCACCTGCGACGAGGCGAAACGCGGTTCGTCGCGTTCGGCCTCGAACACCTGCGGAAGCACACCGCCGAGCGCGATGCGTTCAATCCGCGTAATATCACAGGACGCCATAGGTCGGGACTTCGAGAGCCAGCAGCAGGGAGGCCAGTTGGCGGAGGAAACCGCCGTCGCCGTCGAAGCGGGCTTCGGCCTCGGCATGGGTTTCGAAAACGGTCATGGTGGCGTTCACTCCCGATTCGAAGCCGTGAATATTCAGTGCCGCCATGTTCTCGGACGTGATGTCGCAGGAGACATAGAACAGACAGCCGTCGGGCAGGCTGACGGCGGCGCCGGCATCACGTTTCAGTCCGCCGTCGGCCGTTACAAGCACCTCGTCGCCCTTCACCGAAGCCTTTACCGAGCAGACGCCGGGCAAGTCAAGCGCACAGCCTCCGGCAACAGCCGAAACGGGCAGACCTTGCTGCGTGGCCAGGGCGGAAAGGGCTTCGAGAGCCCCGGCGGCATTGCCCGAAGTGGCATCAATAGCGGCTGTCAGCAAAAAGCGCGGCATGTCGGCCGAACGCATATCGACGCTGCCGCTCAGATAGAAGCCTCCGGTGAGGTTTTTCAGTATCCCGCGGTACTGCGCGCCGTAGAA
>CAJJOO010000104.1 GCA_905193395.1 uncultured Porphyromonadaceae bacterium | reverse complement strand
GCGGCTGCCGCGGGCCATTCCGGCCACCATATCGGAGACCGAAGCGACAAGTTTGTCATCCGGCGTACCGCAGAGATAGGCTTCCAGGCAGCCGGAACCGATAGTTGCCGCATGGCAGGCCGCAACCTCCTCGCGGGTGGTCTGCGCAATCCTCTCCGGGTCGTCATCGGCGTTATCGGGGTGATTCGCTCCTTTGAGATGCACATTGAGTTCGCGTGCGGCAAGATAGGCCACGCGATGGCGTCGCAACGCCGACATCGATGCCGCGTTGCGACTAAGTATTTCCACAGTGCGCGGCTCATACAGCGGATTGATGCATATCTCGGACAGCACGGGCAGCAGACCCTCGAAATGATGGTTCAGGGCCAGGATCTCAATCCCGGTGAAATGGGCGTCGCAGCGGCTGCCGTATTTGGCCCCGCGGCTGTCGATGGCGTCGGCGATTTCGGCTCCGTTCATTTTTGCCGAACCTTCGCGCATGCCCTCGGCCACCATTTCAGGCAGCCAGCGTGAGGCGACATCGGCCGAGCCGCCGTCCCACAGCAATGTGAGCCGCGACACTTCCTGACCGCCTGCTTTCAGAACATGGAGGCGGCAGTCGCCGGCCTGAATGATTTCCTCGGGCACCAGGCTGATGTCGCCCAGGTTATGTAGCGCCGGTGCCGTAGTGCGGTCAACCACGGTCCTGCGATTTTATAAGTTCGATTGCCGCTTCAAGGTCGGCCGGCGTGTCGATTCCTATGGTCTCGCAATCGGTCACGGCCGTGCGAATCTTATAGCCGTTCTGCAACCAGCGCAGTTGTTCGAGCGACTCGGCCAGTTCGAGCGACGACTGCGGCAGCGCCACCAGGCGGCTCAAGGTCTCGCTGCGGTATCCGTAAAGGCCCACATGGGTGAAATACTCCGTTGCGCCGGGCCACTGCGAGGTCTCCTTGCCGCGCACGTATGGAATGACGCTGCGCGAGAAATATATGGCGTCGTCGTTGTTGTCCGTCACCACTTTCGGCGTGTTGGGGTCGGCCAGGGCGTCGTAACCGCGCTTGGGGTCAAAGCGGCGCAGCAGGGTGGCAATCTCCACTCCGGGCGCAGCAAAGCACGATTTCAGCGCCTCAATCTGCCGCGGGTCGATAAAGGGTTCGTCGCCCTGGATATTTATCACCACATCAGCATCAGAGCCGGACTTCACGAAGGCCTCGTAACAGCGATCCGTGCCGCTGCGGTGCGAGGCCGACGTCATCACGGCCCTGCCTCCGAAACCCTTCACGGCATCGAAGATGCGGTCGTCATCGGTTGCCACAATCACATCGTCGAGTGCAATGCCGGCCCTCTCGTAGACGCGCTGTATCATTGTCTTGTCACCGAGCATCGCCAGGGGCTTGCCCGGGAAACGTGTCGACGCATAGCGCGCCGGTATGATTCCTATGAATTTCATTTTCCTTCAGGTATAATTTCTGTTACATACAACTGTGCGGCCTCGTAGCGCACCACCTTCACCCTGCGGCCGTGGCGGATGAAGTTTCCGGTCGACGTGGCGTCGTAGACCGTGCCGTCGACCTCGACCTTTCCGGCCGGCCGCAAATCGGTCACGGCCTGTCCGAAAGCGCCGACGGCAAGGGCTGGTGCAGTGTCGACGCCGATATAGCCGTGCGACACCTTCTGCTCGTGGTTCAGTTCCAGAGTGCCGCGCAGGCGTTTAGGGCCGAAGCGCGAGGTCAGGAGCCATACGGCACCCGCCGCAAGGACTATGCCCGATATCAGTACGGCGCAAGAACGTCCCAGCGCCGACATGTCAAAGCCGCTGACATCGTCGGAATGTACCATCGCTCCGAGTAGTGCGACCACGATGGCCACGATGCCCGAAATCCCGGCAATGCCGAAACCGGGTATGACGAATATCTCGAGAGCGAGTAGAATCACTCCGATTATAAAAAGTATCAGCACCCAGGCCGCAAGCGTGCCGCTCACAATCATGGGCAGGAAATACAGCACCGCGGCCACTACCGACACCGCGGCGGCAAAGCCAAGGCCGGGCGTGTGCATTTCCATATATATGCCGCCGAGAATCAGCATTATCAGCACGGCACGCACTGCCGCCGACGCCAGAAAGCCGAGCAGGCCGTCCGTCACTGTCGGCTGGAAATATTCCATATGCGCATTTTCAAGTCCCAGATTGGCAAGCACTTCGCCGGGCGACGCCGCTATTCCGTCGGCCATGCCGGCCTCTACCGCCTCTGTGGCCGTGAACGATATGGCCTTGTCCGGATTCACCATATCGGCGGCAAGGTCGGGGTTGCGGCGCCAGCGGGCCACACTGTCGCCCGGCAGGATATATTTGCCGTGGGCCATCGCCGTGGCACGCATCACGGAACTCCAGTAACTCTGGAACTTGACGGGCATCGGTTCGCCCTGGCCGTTCACCACTGTTGCGGCGCCCATCGTGGCTCCGGGAGCAATATATACGGTGTCGCAGGCCAGCGCGATCAGGGCGCCCGCCGAGGCGGCATTGTTGTCGATATAGGCCGCAGTCGGCACATTCAGCCGCATCAGGGCCGTGCGGATGGAATCGGCCATGTCCACGGCGCCCCCGTAGGTGTTAAGGCGCACCAGGAAAAGATTCGCCCCGCCGTCTTTCCGCATCTCTTCTATTGCCCTGCGGGTGTGATTCCAGGCCGTGGCGTCTATCTCCTCGTCTATCGTCAGCACGAAAACACGCGGCGAACACATTGCAGCGACGGCGACCAGCAGCGTCGCGAATAGGGCGGTAAATCTTTTCATCGTTTTTCGATATTATTCTTTGTCCTGTTGAAATAACCGGGCGCCAGGCACACACCGCCCAGCAGGTAGATATAGTAACTGAGTATGCGCCATATCATCGCAATGACCAATGCGGCCGACATGTCGCCTATCATATCGCCATAGTAGGTGGTGAACAGCCACTCGCTGACGCCGCTGCCGCCGGGCGTGGGACTTATCATCAGCACAACCCACACCACGAACTGCCGTCCGAAAACCAGGAGTCCGGAAGCCGCCGGCACGAATCCGTAGAACAATGCATTTACCACAAGATAGCGTGAGAACCACGACAGCGTCGTGGCGCCGAAAACGTTCAGCCACCAGCGGCTGTTCTGCGCCTTTACCCAATCGGATGTGGCACGCATGTTCGAGGTCATTTCTGTGGCACCGCGGCGCCAGCGGCGCAGCCACCGCAGCGAGAACAGTTTCGTGACTGCCTTTTCAAGCCATTCGGGCCGCGCCAGGATGCCCGTGAACAGTATGGCCGTCCATATCACGATTCCGGCATAGACCAGCCAGAACACCACCTGGATTCCGTCCATCAGCATGCTGTCGCCGCCGGATTTACCGAACAGCGCGTCCATCGGAAGCACCATAACCAATATCGGGCAGAAAACCACGAAGAACAGTTCGTCGAGAAACAGCGTGGTCAGCGTCAGGGTCGTGGCCTTTCCCACGCTGACGCCCTCGCGGTTCAGATAGAATATGGCCAGGGCGCTGCCGCCCACGGCCGACGGCGTTATCGCCGACGTAAAGGCGCACATTATGTCGACCCTCAGCGCACGCCTCCAACTCAACTGGCCGTCGGTGATGGTGCGGAAACGCCACGTGAGGCCGAAATCGCGTCCGACCACGAAAACCAGCGCCGCCAGCATCGCTCCGACGGTCCGCCAGTTCAGCGTCAGGCTGTCCCAGGCCTTGGGATTGAAATCGTCGACAAACAGCCATGCCACAACTCCGATTCCTATAACGGCCGGAATTACAGCCTTAAGCAGTGTGCCGCGCAATTGTGGATTCATCGCCGGGAGATTGCTTCGATAATCTGTTCCACGGCATCCCCGGGGTCCTCGGATTCGGTGATATACCGTCCTACGGCCACGCCATTGAAGCCATCGTCCAGCACGGCCGCCACATTTTCCGGGGTGATGCCTCCGCAGGCCACCAGCGGCATGCGGTCGAAACCAGCCTGACGTACGGCCGCAACAAATTCACGCCTGGCCGACGCTGTCATCGCAGGCGGCGTCAGCACATAATCGACATCGGCGGCTTTCAGCATTTCCATCGACGAAACATCGGAGGTCTCGATGCCTATCACAGCCTCCGGGCCGAGGTTCTCGCGCATGGTCAGCGGCGTCTCGCCGGCATGTTTCAGCCAGTAGCCACGCGACAGCGACACGCCGTGCAGCCCGGCCTCGCGGGCCAGGTCGGGACGGTCGCGCACCGTCAGGAACGTTCCCGATTCACGGCACAGTTCCACTACCTCGGGCACCAGAATGCCGCGCAGTTCGTCGTCCGGCATATCGGTAAAATCAATGTCAATCCAGCCGCAACCGCCGGAAATGGCGCCCTGCACCAGTTCGGGGATACTGCGGTCCGCTGCGGGTGTCAGTATATATTGAATCATTTCAGTCTGTTTTTTATGTTATATTTAAAAGCAAAGTTACAAAAAATTAATCAATATCACCAATCCGGGCAAAATAACGCTACTTTTCCGTACCTTTGCACCAACCAAACCATCCATCCGCAATGTCCCGTCTTTTCATCTCCCTTTTTCTGCTTGTCGCCACCCTCTGCGGCTGCACTCCGAGGCAATCCTACCGCCAATGCTCCGGTGCGGCCTGGGGTACTACATACCATATCACCTATCGGGCCGACCGCGACCTCTCCGACACCATCATCGCCACCATAGCGGCGGTCGACCGCTCTCTCTCGGCCTTCAATCCCGCCTCGCTGCTTTCCGCGGTCAACCGCGGTGAAACCTGCACGGTCGACTCCATGTTTGCCTGCGTCTTCCGAGAATCAGCGACAGTCAACCGCCTCAGCGGCGGACGTTTCGACCCCACCGTCGGCCCGCTGGTCAACCTTTGGGGCTTCGGACCTGACGGCAATCTGCCGTCGCCCGACTCGGCGACTGTCGCCGCCGTTCTCTGCCGGGTCGGCCTCGGCAAGACCGCGCTGAACGGCGACACCCTGGTTTGCAGCGTCGACTCTATGAAGTTCGACTTCGCCGCCATCGCCAAGGGCTACGGTGTGGACTGCGTGGCCGGCGCCCTTGCCGCCTGCGGCGCCACCGACATGATGGTGGAAATCGGCGGTGAAATCCGCTGCCTCGGGCTGAACCCGTCCGGAAAACCCTGGCGAATACAGATTGACTCGCCCGCTGCTGAACAGCCCGGCCGGGACGCCCTCTGCGTCATCAGCCCCGGCGACCGCAGCGTGGCCACATCGGGCAACTACCGCAACTTCCGCGTGCGGCCGGACGGCTCACGCTACGGCCACACCATCGACCCTCTGACGGGCTATCCTGCGCACCGGCCCACCCTGAGCGCCACCGTCATTGCCCCGACATGCCTGCGGGCCGACGCCCTCGCCACAGCCGCCATGGCCATGCAACCCGACAGCGCCATCGCCATGCTGCGCTCGCTCCCAGAGGTCGACTATATCCTCCTTGTGGCCCGCGGAGACTCTACAGCCACGCTCTCGTCTTTCAAAATAGACTGAGGCCCCCCGTGACGGCCGAAAAACAAAACCGCCGCGGCAAATGCTCCTTCGAGCACGCTGCGGCGGTTTGTAACCCAACGACTTAACCCAAGCAGTTGTGGTCGTACTATAACCTTAAATCTAATACCATGAAAACATTGTTCTATTAAAGCAATTATACTCTTAGAACGTTACAATCCTGTTAAAGTTCGCGAACAGTTATTACATTAACGGATTTTAACTTTATCGAAAACCCGTTTTTTTATAATTTTACACCAACAGAATATAAACAAACCATACCAATCAAGTCTCATAATGCGTGAAAGAATACTTGTAATCGACGACGAAGAATCAGTATGCGAGATACTTAAATACAATCTCGAAAAGGAAGGCTTTCAAGTCGAGACAGCATACAGCGCCGAAGAAGCCCTCGAAATGGACCTTGAAAAATTCCAA
>CAJJOO010000103.1 GCA_905193395.1 uncultured Porphyromonadaceae bacterium | reverse complement strand
CGACATTATTAACGAGGCATTCCGGGTCCTGCGTACCAATGTAGAGTTCATGTGCGGCTCGACTGTCGAATCTAAGATCATTGCCTTCACTTCATTCAATCCCGGCTCCGGCAAATCGTTCATATCCGTAAACCTGGGTATGTCCATTGCCTTGAAAAATAAGAAGGTGCTGATTATCGACGGCGATATGCGCCACGGCACGACATCCGCCTACATCGGTTCTCCCTCGACGGGTCTGTCGAACTATCTGAGTGGTGCCGAGGGCGATGTAATGAAAGTCATTGTACAGTCCGACCTCTGCGACAATCTTTTCATCCTTCCTGTCGGTTCTATGCCGCCAAATCCCACGGAACTGCTCGAATCCTCACGCCTCGCAGAATTACTGAACGTTGTCAAGGACAAATTCGACTATATAATTATCGACTGTCCTCCGGTCGAAGTCGTTGCCGATGCCCAGATTATTGACAGATATACTGACCGTACATTCTTCATCATCCGCGCCGGTCTTCTTGAAAGATCAATGCTTCCCGAACTCGACCGTCTATACGATGAAAAAAAATACCGCAACATGGCATTCATCCTCAACGGAACCCGCAACGACCAAGGGCGTTATGGCTATTCCCACTCATACAAATATGGCTACGGCTACGGCTACGGATATGGATATGGATACAACTATAGCAACAACCGGAGAAAGAAATAATCTTTTCCTCTTAGCATGCAGATAATAAATACACTTTAAATGAATATAGCAGTTGCCGGTACCGGCTATGTCGGACTCAGTATAGCCACCCTTCTATCACAACATAATAAAGTCACGGCAGTTGATGTAATACCGGAAAAGGTTGAGAAAATCAACAAAAGGATTTCTCCTATTCAGGACGAATACATCGAAAAGTATCTTGCCGAGAAAGACCTCGACCTCATAGCGACACCTGACGGGCGAGAGGCGTATCGCGATGCTGATTTTGTGGTCATCGCGGCCCCGACCAATTATGATCCTGTAAAGAATTTTTTCGACACTCATTGCATCGAAGACGTCATAGATCTTGTGCTTGATGTCAATCCCGATGCTGTAATGGTAATAAAATCGACTATTCCAGTAGGTTATTGCCGTAGTCTATATGTGAAATATGCACAGAAAGGAGTCAGGAAGTTCAATTTACTCTTCTCTCCCGAATTTTTGCGTGAGAGTAAGGCGTTGTATGACAATCTCTATCCATCACGAATAATCCTCGGGTATCCTAAAATCATCAGCAGGCCGGAATTTTCCGAAGAAAATGAGGCGATAAAGGCTGTCGCAGACATCGACTTTTTGGAATCGAAGGCACATGAATTTGCAGGATTGCTTCAGCAGGGCGCAAATAAGCAGAATATACCGACTCTCTTCATGGGCATGAAAGAGGCAGAGGCCGTTAAATTGTTCGCAAACACTTATCTCGCCCTTCGCGTCAGTTACTTTAATGAACTGGATACTTACGCAGAAGTCAAAGGGCTCAACTCGCAGGCAATCATCGAAGGAATCGGTCTTGACCCACGAATCGGTACACACTACAATAATCCATCATTCGGCTACGGTGGCTATTGTTTGCCCAAAGACACCAAGCAACTTCTCGCCAACTACGCCGACATACCTCAGCAGATGATGACCGCCATAGTGGAGAGCAACCGCACCCGCAAGGATTTCATAGCCGATCAAGTTTTGAATCTTGCCGGCTATTATCGGGATAATGGCCAGTATAACGCCGACACGGAACATTCATGTGTTATCGGAGTCTTTCGGCTTACAATGAAATCAAACAGTGATAACTTCCGTCAATCATCAGTTCAAGGCGTTATGAAGCGCATTAAGGCGAAGGGGGCAAAAGTAATTATTTATGAACCTACTCTTGAAGATGGCACAACTTTCTTCGGTAGTAAAGTTCTGAATGACATTGATGCATTCAAGCAGCAATGCGACGCAATCATAGCCAATCGGTATGCTGAGATTCTAGACGATGTAAAAAATAAAGTGTATACTCGAGATTTATTCCAAAGAGACTGAATGATGAAATTTTTGGTAACCGGTTCCGCCGGATTTATTGGAGCCGAAGTCGTTAAGCGGCTTTTCGCAATCAACGGAGACATTGAAGTTGTTGGTCTTGACAATATCAATGATTATTATGATCCGAATCTGAAACTCGAAAGACTTGCGAAATGCGGAATTTCTATATCACAGACAGGCGCGGAATTTCCGTGGTATAAGTTCATTCGGTCGACAACACTTCCGAATTATCGTTTTATACGCATAAACCTGGAAGATACTAATGCAATGACTATGTTATTTGCCAACGAGGAGTTTGACATAGTCATAAACCTTGCCGCTCAGGCCGGAGTTCGCTATTCCATAGAAAATCCACTTGCGTATATAGAAAGTAACGTTGACGGCTTCATCAATGTTCTGGAGGGCTGTCGCCACAATAATGTAAAGCACCTCGTTTATGCATCCTCATCAAGTGTTTATGGTTTGAATGGAAAAGTACCGTTTTCAGAACATGACGGAATAGCACATCCGGTATCATTATATGCCGCAACAAAAAAGAGTAATGAACTAATGGCACATGCCTATTCAAAACTCTATAACCTCCCGACAACCGGCCTACGTTTTTTTACTGTATACGGCCCATGGGGTAGACCCGATATGTCGCCTTTCCTTTTCATGGATGCCATACTTCATGATAGGCCTATCAAAGTATTTAATAATGGCGACATGCTCCGTGATTTCACATATATTGATGACATTGTTGAAGGAGTAGTGCGTATTGCACAAATCGTTCCAACAGGTAATAAAGAATGGGACGAAACCGTACCCGATCCTGCATCTTCGGTTGCGCCATACAGAATATACAATATAGGTAATTCTCGTCCGACTAAATTGATGGACTATATCAACTGTATTGAGAATACAATCGGCAGAGAAGCCCGAAAGGAATTATTGCCCATGCAATCCGGAGATATGTATCAGACCTATGCAGACTCTTCCGCTCTTGCAGAAGTCACCGGTTTTTCTCCGAATACCTCATTGGAAGAAGGTATACGCAAAACAGTGGAATGGTTTAAAGGATATTACACATTATAAGTAATGGCCAATACTGTTACTATTCGGGAATCGAGAGTTAAAAAATCAATTTTGAATGCCAAAGTAAACTTGACATTCTATTTTATAATTTTAGTATTATCTTTCTTTTCCCGAACAGTATTTTTAGAAAATTTAGGCGCAGAGTTTATCGGTTTTACCGGTACACTCCAGAATTTGCTTGGTTTTTTGAATCTTGCAGAATTAGGAATAGCCGGAGCCATAGGATATGTGCTTTATCAGCCGCTTTATGACAAAAATGAGAATAAGATCATTCAGATAATCTCAGTTTTTGGATACCTGTATCGAAAGATTGGTATAATCATACTGGTCGGAGGATTGTTGCTTTCATTGTTTTTGCCATTAATTTTCAGAAATATAGGTATAAATATAGGTATAATATATTTTGCTTTTTTTTCTTATCTGGCATCTTCGCTTATAGGATATTTTGCTAACTATAAACAAACACTTCTGGCGGCAGATCAGAGAAATTATATAGTAACAGCATATTTCCAGGGGGCTTCAATTTTAAGGATAGGCATCCAAATGATTGTTGCTTATAAAACCGGCAGTTATTTTTGGTGGATATTTATCGAACTTGTCTTTGGCTTTATACATTCAGTTATTTTGAATTGGAAAATTAACAAAGTCTACCCTTGGTTAAAATCGGATATAAAAAGTGGCAAATCCATGCTGAAGCAGTATCCCGAGATAATAAAATATACGAAACAATTGTTTATACATAAGATTGCTGGTTTTGTACAATTTCAGACAAATCCGTTCATAATATATGCTTATACAAGTTTGTCATTGGTTGCTGCTTATGGCAATTATATGATGATAATCAACAACTTGCTGAACTTCGTCAATAAATTTTTAGGAAGTACTGAAGCGGCAATCGGGAATATGGTGGCAAGTCGTGATGCGAAAAAGATTTTTTTGGTATTCAGAGAGTTGACAGCCGTAAGATATTTTATTGCCGGAATTGAGGTCTTCGGATTATATGTCTTTTCATCCTCATTTATTTCGTTGTGGGTAGGTAAAGAATTTGTATTATCCAATATAACGGTGGATCTTATGATTGGGTATATTTTTTTGATGCAGACCCGAGGGACAAATGATCAGTTTATATACGCTTATGGTTTATTTGGCGATGTATGAGCCGCAATTATTGAGATGATAGTTAGTCTGGGATGCTCAGTTGGTTTAGGATATCTTTATGGATTACCTGGAGTCATATCAGGAGGTGTAATCGGGATGCTCATTATTGTTTATGGCTGGAAACCTTATTATCTATTCCGCAAAGGATTCAACCGTTCTATATTAACCTATTGGCAAACTATTATAAAACTGCTACTTATTATTATCATTTCAATTCTTGCCGGTAAATGGTTTGATAATAATTTTTTTGAATCTGCCTCTTCTGATTTTTTAATTTTAAGCATTCGAGTATTCTCAGTAGCCATTTTTTACACGATACTGAGTTTTTCCTTATTCCTAATTTTTGACAAAGGGATGAAGAAATTTGTCCTGCGAATGTGGAAGCAAGTACTTAAAAAATAAATAATGGTCTGATCTTCATGTCCCATACTGAAAGATACAGCAATATAGAACTTTTAAGAGTTATAGCGATGTCAATGATTGTCATTGGACATTTTTTAACTCATTCAATTGGCAGAAATGCGTTGCCATACAATATATATCTTTTATTGTCTCCTTTTTGTGCATGTGGGGTAAATCTGTTTTTTCTCATTTCTGGATATTTCCAGATAAGTTTGAGTAGCCGTAGTTTATTTCAATTAATTTCGACGCTCTTTTTATTTGGAATGACCAATGTTATATTAGTATATCTTTTTGTGGGAGAGATTATCCCGCAAGAAATATATTCATTAGTGTTTTTCCCAATCAGCAAAAGCCCATATTGGTTTATTCAAGTCTATTTGTTGTTGGTAATCTGCTCGCCATTGATAAATACAGGCATCAACAACATGTCTATTTTGAAATATAGAAAATTCATACTGATTTTTACACTTGTTACAATTTATAGTTGTGGAATAGGTCACAACATATCTAACAGTAATGGCTATACATTCCTGCAAGGCGTATATATGTATTGTTTAGCTAATTATATAAGGCGAGATGATGAACTGATAAACCGAGTTTCGGGGAAATTTTTTATAGTTGCATTTTTTTTGCTGACCTCCCTGGGTGCGGTAGGTTTATACTTTACAGGCATTCTGTCGTTTACATCCTATAATAGTTTCGTAAACATTTTCGCATCGCTCTCTTTATTTATATTTATTTCCAAGATTAGGTTTAAAAGTACTATTGTCAATAGTATTTCCAAAGCCGCTTTGGGCTGTTATCTTCTACAAGACGGATTGTTTGGAATTAAATATTTTTATAATTCATGTCATGATTTTTATATGAGTCATGATTTTGTGATTAATTTGGTCTATTTCCTGTCGGTATTCGTAGGGACATGGATTCTGTCGTGGATATTGAGCCAAATTTTCAGGCTGATGTCAAACACTATATTCAGCAAGTTAATTACCAATTTGATAAGATGAATATTATGCAACCGAGAGATATTAAAGTTTCAATTGTAATACCGATATATAACGTTTCTAAGTATCTGCGAGATTGTCTTGACTCTTGTTTAATACAGACATACAAGAATCTGGAAATAATATGCGTCAATGATGGTTCAACAGACAATTGCGGCTTAATCATTGATGAGTATGCTGCGTCGGATTCACGTTTTAAAGTTATTCATAAGTCTAATGGCGGGCTGCCCTCCGCTCGTAAAGCCGGTATTGAGGCTTCTTGCGGAGAA
>CAJJOO010000102.1 GCA_905193395.1 uncultured Porphyromonadaceae bacterium | reverse complement strand
GCGCTGATTAAATATTTAAACGATGTGAAGTATTCTTTTAACTCCTATACCATGAATCAGACCGCTATTGCGGCGGGCGTGGCGTCGCTGGAGGATCCGGAGGCGTTCATGCGCGAGGTCAAGGCTCACGACGACCTGGTATACCGCACGTTCGGCCGCAAGCCGGAGGTGTTTGCCAACACCGAGCTTATCTACGACGACGACATCGCGCTCCTGATAAGCTCGATGGGCTTCCGCACTGCCGTGACGGAGGGCGCCAAGCATGTGCTGGGATGGAAATCCCCCAACTACGTCTACCGTTCGGCATCCGCGCCTTCACATCGCCAAATGCCATCACACCCTTGCTGGAATGGAACGACGGCCGCCTTATCACCACATACGAAAACAGCCGCGGACTGAAAAACCTGTCGTTCTTCCTCGCGCCGCAGATTGAGATTATCCCCGATTGGCTCACTGTCAGCGGCTATGTCCAGTACCGCATGGAGCGGATGAAAGGCACGGGCTATGCCATCAACCACAACGGCTGGAGCGGAAACGCAGCCTTGCAACTGTCTCACTGGGGATTTGTTCTCGGCGTTGAATACCGGTATGCCCAGCGCGACCTGTGGGGCGAGAAAATCAGTTGGGGCGAAGACATCAATGTCATTTCGCTTGATTACAACTGGAAAGACTGGCAGTTCGGAGCCGGAGTATTAATGCCCTTCGGCAAATATGACCAGGGTTCACGCTCCCTGAGCAAATGGAATACCAACGAGCAGCACATGCGCCTCAATATGTGCATGCCTTTCGTCTCGGTGGCATGGAATCTTCAATGGGGGCGCCAGAAACGCGGAGTCCAGAAAATCATAAACGCCGATTCCAATACCGACCGCTCGACCGCCGGCGGCAGATAATAAAAACAGTTTTTCATAGCATGCAGATTCCCCGGCAGCGATGCCGGGGTTTTCTTATATAATCGCACCGGAGCGGGTGTTATGGTTTGAGGGAGGTGATGTAGCGGCGGAGGCGGCGGTAGAAGGGGTGGGCGGCGGCGAGGGTGTCGCCGTCGCCGATGATTATCAGTTTCATACGGGCGCGGGTCATGGCGACGTTGATGCGGCGGAGGTCGCGCAGAAAACCGATGTCGGCGCTGTCGTTGCTGCGCACGAGCGAGAGCACGATTACGTCGCGTTCGCTGCCCTGGAAGCCGTCGACGGTGTTGACGGAAATGCGGCCGCGCAAGCGGCGTGTCCAGGGACGGCGTGCGAGCAGGCGGCGCAGGCAGCGCACCTGGGCGCGGTAGGGCGAGATGATGCCGATGTCGATATGTTCGTCGAGGAGGCGCTCGATGCCGATGCGGCCGATGTAGGCCTCGAGGGTATCGAGGGTCAGGGCAGCCTCGCCGGGGTTTACGCGGCCGGGCGAGTCGCCGGCCATGGTCTCGCGGTAGAGGTCGGCGTCGGTGGGGCCGGTATCCTGTGTGTCAGCGGGCTGCAGGTGCGAGGTGTCGACCCATTCCACGGGGGTGTCGAGGTCGAGGATGCCGCGGTGGCTCACCTCTGGCGCGGCGGTGAGTTTCGAGCCGTAGAACCAGTCGGAGGGGAAGCGCATTATGTCGGTGTGCATGCGGTACTGGACGGTGAGCAGGGTGACACATTCGGGATGGTTTTCGACAATGACCTCCATGAGCGAGCGCCCGAGGCCGGCGCGCATGGCTTCGGGGCATTTGACGGTGGGGGGCAACTGGCAGTGGTCGCCGGCCAGAATCATGCGTCGGGCGCGCTGCATGGGAATCCAGCAGGCGGCTTCGAGGGCCTGGGCGGCCTCGTCGATGAATACGGAATTGAAGGTTGCGCCGCGGAGTATCCGCGAGGCGCTCCCCACGAGGGTCGAAGCGACTACCTGGACAGAGGCCATGATGTCGTTGTGGATGCGGAGTTCGAGTTCGGTAGCGCGGTCTTTGAGGCGTTCGATGCGTGCGTGCTGCGATTCGCTTCTGCCACAGCGGCGGTTGCCGTACATTTCGCGCAGGGTGCGTCGGATGCTCCACAGGGTGGAATATTCGGGATGTGATTCAAAACGGCGTTCGTAGGTGGCGGCGAGCATGTTGTCGTCGACGCGCGAGGGGTTGCCCAGGCGCAGGACGCTGATGCCGCGTTCGGCCAGACGCGAGGCAATCCAGTCGACGGCCTTGTTGCTCTGGGCGCAGACCATCACCTGGGGTTCGCGGCGCAGCGTCTCGTGGATGGCCTCGACAAGAGTGGTTGTCTTGCCGGTACCGGGCGGTCCGTGGACCACGGCCACTTCCCTGGCGGTCAGCACATTGTTGACGCCTGCTTCCTGCGATGGGTTGAGGTAGGGGAAGCGTAGCGGGGTGGCGACAAGCGATGAGGCCGGGCGTTTGGAATAAACCAGGTCGCGCAGTTCGCCCAGCGTTCCGCGGGCGGCGGCAAGGGCGTCGAGAGCATCGAACATGGCGCGGTAGGAAGTTTCGTCGAAGGACAGCAGGACGCCTGCCTGACGCCCGTCGGCGTCGAGGAATCCCAGGTCGGCGCCGTCGTCGACGGCGATGACCATGCGCGAGGCGTCGGCAAAGTTCACCGTGCCGCGCACACGACGGTGCAGAGTGTCGCCGGGAGCGCCGGAGGCGTCGAAAAAGGTTACGGCGCGTCCGTATTCAAATTCCGTTTCGGTCTCAGGGTCGAAATCGCCGGTACGGAATATCTCGACAACGCGGCGGTTCAGCGAGTTATAGTAAATATTGCCGCGGCGCACCGGCCACCATGCCAGCCCCGTCGCGACAAGGCGAGCGGGGTCCATGCGGTCGGCCACGCGGGTGAGTGCGGCCTTCTCGGCCTCGTATTCGAGGGTCAGGAGGCGACGGTGTTCGCTGATGTGGGTTAGAGCCGGTGTCACAGTTTCTGCAGGTATTCCGTGAGGTTGTCTTCGCGGCTAAGCCCCAGTTTCTTGCGCAGGCGGTAGCGTGTCATTTCGACGCTGCGGTACGAGATGTTGAACAGCGGGGCTATGTCTTTGCTGCTGAGGCCCATTTTCAGGTAGCAGCAGGTGCGCAGTTCGGTAGGCGTGAGGTCGGGATGGCGTTCCTGAAGGCGTTTGGTGAAGTCTTCGTAGGCGGCGTCGAAATTGTGCATGAAGTTGCGCCAGTCGTCATCGTGGTTGATGTTTTCGCGTATAATCGACTGGATACGGGTGAGTTGCCGGGATATGTCGGCGGTGGATTCGGCGCCGGCGAGTTTTTCAAGGCGTGAGGAGATGTCGAGCAGTATTTCGTTCTTGCGCACCACGTTCATGGTGATGTTCGAGAGTTCGGCGGTCTTGTGCTTGATGTCCTGTTCCAGTTGTCGGCCTTTGAGTTCGGCGATTTCGTAGTCCTTGAGCAGTGATTCTTCCTTGGCCTGGCGGCGCATGGTGTCGAGTTCGCTCTGTTTGCGGCGTGCCACCTTGACCGAGGCGCGCAGCGATAGCAGTCTGATTGCCTTGTAACTGAGGAACATAAGGATGAGTGTCAGAATCAGATATACCACTTTTGCCGGCGTGGAGCGGAACCAGGGGGGCAGCACGGAGAAATGCAGCACGCGCTCGTTGATTTCCTTGGTGAAATTGTTGCGGGCGCGCACGCGGATGGTGTAGTCACCCTCCTGCAACTGTGTGTATTCCTTGAACGGCATCACGGACCAGTCGCTCCATCCGCTGTCGTAATTATCGAGCATGAAACTGTATGACACCTGTTTGTCGCCGCGATATTCGGGCGCTACGGCCTCGAAACGTAGGGAATTCTGCGAGTAGGGGAGTATGATGTGCGAGTCCATGAGCCGCGGGACGTAGTTGAGAACGGTGTCACCTGAGGCACGTAAAGCCTTGAAATAGACTGCCGAGCCTTTGACCGGTTCGGCGACGGCTGCCGGATTGACGTCGAAAAAACCGTCCTGCATGGAAATGAGCAGGCGATTGTCGTTGACGAAATTGAAATTGTCGAATCCGGGAATCAGTTTGTCGGCCAGCGGTGAATAGGAGACTGAGTCGACCGAAACGCGGCCGCTGTTGTCGTATGACACAACGGAAATGGCGTTACCGGCCACGCACCACAGGCGCCCGTCGGGGGCGGTGTGCAGCCTCGGCGCGATGGCGGGTCCGAGGACGTCGTTGAGTTTGGTGTCGGGGCGCATCATATCGGTAGCGGCGTCGTAGCGGTAGAATCCGCCTTCGGTCAGGAACAGCGGGCGGTTGTTGTTGGTTGTGACGCCGATGTTGCGGTCGGTTGGAAGGCCTTTTTTCGAGTTATAGAAGCGGATTGACGAGAAACGCCGGCGCGCAGTGTCGAGACGCAGTTTGTAGACGCCTTTTAGCCAGTGGGCTATCCATATCGAACCGTCGTTGTCCTCGGTGAAATGACCACCGATGTCGTTGTACCCGGACACCGGACCTAGATTGGTCCATGCATCGCCCTCGCGGTGCAGGAGGTAGAATGAATTGTAGGCCGACACCAGGGCGTAGCCCGGATGTGCGCGGAGAGGAAGGATGCACCAGCACCCCGGGACGCCCTCGACGGCCGAGAAACTGCTGCCGCTGCCGCAGAAAAGTCCGGCGTCTGTGCACACCATCACCCGGGCGCCGATTTCCGATATGTCCCAGACCTGGCCGCGCAGCAGACCTGTGAGGTCGGGCGGCACGGGCGAGTCGGCACGGCTGGCATCCATGGCGTAAAGGCCCTGGTTCGTGCCGAGATACAGGAGATTGCCGGATACCAGCGACATATATCCGGCGCCGTAGGTGCCGGCTTCGCCCAGGAGCGAATAGTAGGGCGAATCGATATACACCACGTCGATGCCGTTGTCGAGGCCGAGCCACAGGCATCCGTCGGGAGTGAAGCGGGAGGTCAGCACGGTGTTGTTCTGCAAGCCCGTGCGGGTGTTGGCGAAAGCCGTGCGGCCGGAGACGAAGTTGTAGACAGCCACGCCGCCGCTCACCGTTCCGAAGGCATAGCGGTTGCCGCTGCACGAGGCGCTGAACACCTGGTTTTGTTTCAAGAAACCATCTATCGGAGTGTGAATCTGCGAGATATGTCCGGCTCGCAGCATGAAGATGCCGTGGTATTCGGTTACAATCATCAGGCCGTCGCCGCAGGGCAGCATGGCCACCACGCGGGTAGGGGCAATGATGTCGTTCCCGTCGGGATGGATTTCGTTGCCGTCGATCAGAACGGAAACGCCTGCGCCGGCGGTGGCTATGTAGACGCGGCCGCCGAAGGCAACGGAGGCGGTGATGCGGCGCGGGTATTTATAAGATGTGATTTTGGTGCCGTCCCACATAAAAAGGTCGTTGTCCGACTGGAACCATATTTCGCCAGTCCCGTCGACCTTGAAAATGTTCCAGATTTCCTTGAATGGCGCATGGCCTTTGCCGATTATGTCCGAGAGGCAGGTGTAGACCGGGTTTCCGGTGGTCGAGTCCGGGTCGAAGAATCCGAATTCCTCGGAAGCGCCGGCATATAGACGCCGGTTTTCCCGGTCGAGGAAAAGGGCTCGGACGGTCGAGCCGTTTTTCACGGGCTGGAGGCTCCAGGTATCGCTGTCGAAGGATAGCAGGCCGTTCTTGTTGGCGAAATACATCACGCCGTCGTCGGAATGTTCGACGGCCCAGGTCTGGGTTCCTCCGCTGTGGACGGTGTATGGGAAGTTTCGCACCGGCGGATAGGAAGCCATGGCCGTTATCGTGAGGATAACGGCGGTGACAAATGCTGCAATCCGGCGGAAAGATATCATTGTTTTCGGTATTGACTAAGGTCGTAAGGGTGCAAACGTGTTTTCAAATCTGTATCGCAATGCAAAGTTATCAAAAAATAGTTTTTTGTATTGTTGTGTATGTTTATGTTATAAAACATATTATTTATAAAATATTTATAAACAGATAAATATGGCTGTTTTATATAGTTGTTGTAGGGTTTGATTTATGCTGTTGTAGAGTTTTTGTGAAACATAAAATATTGTAG
>CAJJOO010000101.1 GCA_905193395.1 uncultured Porphyromonadaceae bacterium | reverse complement strand
TCCCGTCACACCCGAAGATATGAACGCATATCATGCGAAGTATATTGACGGACAATGCTCTCGCGCCCTGACAATGACAGATGGTGATGATATTGTCGGGTACATCACCTTGCGCATCCCGGCAGATGATTCAACGGAGCAACGATTGGGATTCGTCATCGTCGATGATTCAAAGCGTGGGTGCGGTTTAGGCAAGGCTCTTGTTTCAATGGCAGTTAAATATGTCTATGAAGAGCTTGGGGCCAAAAAAGTGTCTCTTGGTGTCTTTGAAAATAATCCGTCCGCCATCCATTGCTATGAAGCCGCCGGTTTTAATCGAGTCTCACTACCTGAAACCGAGTGCTACAAATGTCTGGGCGAAACATGGAACTGTATTGAGATGGAACAGCATGGTATACAATGTTTTTAATCTGCGGGATTTCGAGCCGAACAATCTCCTTTGCCATCCTCTGATAAATGAACTTTTAATATATAGATATGATGCATGAAGTAAATCCGGCGGATACCACCCGGGCCTACGCTTTCGATATGTGGATGAAGGCTCCGATGCCGATGGTGACGCTTATAAAGACGCTCGTCGTGACCCGGCTGTGTCGTATCAGCCGCCGGCGAAGGTTGAAATTCAATATGCTCATGTGCTGGTGCATAGGCAAAGCCGCGTCGCAGATAAAGGAATTCTATATGCTGCCGGTCGGCGGCAAACTAATCAGGTATGATTCATTGGCAGTCAATGCCATTGTCGCCAACAGCGAGGGAGAGGTCAGTTCGTGCGACATCCCTTTCAGCGAGAACCTTTCAAAATTCAATGCAGATTATCTGCGGTTGACCCGGCAGGTCGCCGAAACCTGCAAGAATCACGACATCTCCGAGAGCATGGTAATCGGAACTTCCGCATTGGCACAGTATGATATAGATGGAGCCATAGGAATGTATAGCGGCATATTCAACAATCCGTTTATGATTTGGGGCAGTTACCGCCGTTCATTGTTCAAAACACGGTTGACAGTCTCGTTCCAGTTCCACCACACCCAGATGGACGGTGCGCAGGCCGCCCGCTTCCTGTCTTTATTGCAGGCGGAAATCGACGAACTCTCCATCTGAGACCGTCTGCACATCAATCTTCCTGATTATTCTGAAAAATAGGTTCTGGATGATTGCTGATTTGTTTCACGATATTGCAAAGTTTTTTTTCGCAGAACCATAATTGCTGGCGATTGATTTTTATTGCTAACTTTGCATGTGCATCTCGACCGGAAAAAACGGCTCGCGGGATTCGAACAATACACTAATATCCAATTATCTGTGGCAAAGAGCAATCACATACCTGAAAACAGGAAACTTCATCTAGATGCCTTCCGCGGCCTTATGGCCCTGGCAGTCGTGCATTGCCACACAATCATCAAGTTCAACCCCGAGGATGTCAGCATTCACTGTCACCTCATGGATTCTTATGTCTATTTTGTCGTACCCGCGTTCTATTTCATATCCGGATATTTTATCTACCAGGAATTCTGTCGGCTCAAGTCCAGTGTCACCGATAGGAGATTAGGGGATTATAAAGAACTACTAATCAAGAAGTTCCGTCGATACATAGTCCCGTCAATCGTCTTCACACTAATCCCGTTCTTTTCATTGGGAATCGACCTGCTTTGCCACTTGAACACCGCGCATTATTTCATCCCCTTTTCCTGATAATCCTGTTTTATTGCCTCCTCGACCGACTCATTTACAACTTGTCGAAAAGACAACAAAGCGTGATTTTAATCACCTATGCCCTGAGCACAACCATTTTGATGTATCTGATACACGATATTCCCGTTTTCGGCTATTTTCACTGGCGGCAGGCCTTGCACGATAATCTATTCTTCATACTGGGCGTCGTTGCGGCTATAAATATCGAATATTTTGACAGAAAATGCAAGTCTGCAATAACGCTTCTCACATTAACCATAATGTACGCCGCATGCTATGCGCTGATGTTTCATTTCGACAACGTCATTCCCCATTCGGTTTTCAAACTGATTCAGAGGGTCATAGCGCCAATAGCGGGCACCTTGACATTTTATTGTTTTTTCACTTATATTTCCCACTATATCACCGCCGGAACAGCCGTAGGCAGAATGGCCTATTATCTCGGGAACCGCTCGCTTCCATTATATATAATGGAAGACTTAGTGTTCCTTCCGGTATTCTATTTCATTGACGTGAACACCACCCTGCACGCCGAACTCTACGCACTGCTGGCATTTATCCTCACAACCTGCGGCATCTGCATATTGTACGACACCCTGACCGGAATCCCGTTTCTGAAACGCACCGTCTTCGGTCTATACGGCTCAAATCCCTCCAAATCCGAAACGTTGCCAACCATCGGCAGTCAAAAACAAGAATAGGAAATATCTATTTCCAGAAAGCCTCCGGGGAAGTTGCAAAAAAACATAATCAAACTTTTCACTACTAATTGAATCAATTGGTCTGATTGACATGAAAAAAGTTGCAGATTAAATTAATGCGGAGAGACTCTACCCCGGCAGATGGCGGTTGAGGAAAGTGATGATTTGGGTGAGGGTGGCGTGGCGGACGCGGGGGGAAGAGAGAACGAGGTCGTGGAGGCCGCCGCGGACCGTTGCAATGGTCACATCGGGTCCCAAGGTACGGCCGTAGCGGTCGATGTCGCGGACATCGAGCACGGCGTCTTTATGGTTGTAGGCGTCTGCTCCGTCGCCTTTCTGCACTGTGCTGTCGCTGTGCATCACCAGAATCGGCAGCATTATCCGCGGGTCGCGCTGCACCAGGTCGTGTGCCTTGTCGATTGCGGCAATCCACGAGGCCTGGACAGGCGGGGAAACGGGGAATTTCCATGTGGTGTCGTATTCCCATTCGCCGCTGCCGCCATAGCCTTTCAGCAGGCTTCGGGCATAGCCGGTGCTGCCGCCCTGGGGAATCGACAGGCGCGGGAACAGCGGGGCGATGCTGCGCACGGCCGGAATCATCAGGCCTTCGTTCAGGCGGCTTTCGTTCCAGTCCAGGAAGGGGCTGTTGAGAACCATTGCCTCGACATTGTCGGCCTGCCGGCGGTCGGCCATGTAGGATGAAGTGATTAATCCACCCGTCGAATGGCCCATCAGGGCAATATGCCGCATGCCGTCGGCACGCATCTGCGCCAGGGCCGAATCTATGTCGGCATAGTACTCGCTGATGTCGCGCACCTCGAAGGGTGTCTGGCCCGGCAGCAGCGAGCGGCCGTATTTCCGGAGGTCGACGGCATAGAAATTATAACCCGCGCCGGCCAGGGCACGAGCCATAGAGTCCTGAAAGAAATAATCATTGAAGCCGTGGACGTACAGCACCGCGCGGCGCGAGGAGGTATCGGCAGACGGCAGACGGACTATCGTCGAGCGTACGCTGCCGGAATAGTCGGGTGTCTGCTCAACGTATCGAGCCTCGTAAGGTTCGCCAAGGATGTCGGTATGCCACCCGGCGGCCGACGCCGCCAGTGCAAGTGCAGAAAATATGGCTACCAGTTGTCTCATCACAGTTCCGAACGCTTTCACAGAACATAAAGTTCAGTGGAGCGGAAGCGAGGGAGGGCCGTGATATGCACGGTTCCATCGGGGATTTCGGCCGATGAGGGGGCCGGGCGCACATTGATTCCGCACAATGCGTTCATCACGGTGGCCAGAGCCGTTTCGGGCGTGTTGTTGTCCTCGCTGAGGTGGCAGAGGAACACGTGGCGCAGGCGCGGGGTGTAGATTTGGGTCAGATACCGCGCAGTCTCTATATTGTCCATGTGGCCTGTTGCCGAACGGATTCGCGCTTTGAGATGCTCGGTATAGCGGCCGGTGGCCAGCATGTGGTCGTCGTAGTTCGCCTCAATCATCAGTGCGCGCGCCAGTCGCATATAGTGGTCGGCGCGTTCGGTGACGCAGCCCATGTCGGTGGCGGCGGCGAAGGTCATATCGCCCAGCCGCACGAAATACCCGCAGTTGTCCGTGCCGTCGTGGCTCGTCTCGAAGGGGGTGATGTGCAGGTCGCCGAAGGCATAGTCGTGCTCCTTATAAATAGGTGCGTGATAGTCCTTGATACGGCGCGAGATGTTGTGGCGGCGCAACAGCCCCTCGAGAGTGCGCGGGGTGGCATAGAGCCGCAGGTGGGGATTGCGGCGCAGCAGTGCGTAGGCAAAACGCACATGGTCGGCGTGGTCGTGGGTAAGGAAGATGCCTCGGATATGGGCGATGTCGATGCCGTTGCGCAGCAGTTCGGCCGTCACGTAATTGTTGTCGACGCCGGCGTCGATAAGTACCCCCTCGGACTGCGTGCCGATGTACGAGCAGTTGCCGCTGGAGCCGCTGCCGAACGAAATGAAGCGCAGACGGCGCGGCGCCACGGCATAGCGTTCGTCCAGGAGCATGTCGTCGCCATCACTTGCGTCGGCGTCGGCCTGCGGATGCGGCCGCGTGTCGCCGACGCTGAATCCGGATGTATTCTCGTCGTCGAACAGACCGGGCAGGTCCTCGAGCGGGCGCGCGGAACGGCGTTTATATCGGCGGCTGCTCATCGGTCAAGGGTGTTGATAAGGAAAATAGAAGGAATCTTCGAGTAGTCGTACCGGGCCGCGCGCCACCAGGCGGCGGGACGAGTCAACACCGACTCGCGCGGACCCGTGATGTCGGAGGCCACGCAGAGGGCCATGTCGTCGCCGAGCGTATTGGCCAGCAATTCCACCAGGCGGTTGTTGCGGTAGGGAGTCTCGATGAAGATATGAGTCGTGTGGCTGTGGCGCGACTGGCGCTGCATCTCGCGCAACTCACGGCTGCGGGCTGCGGCGTCGACCGGCAGATAGCCGTGGAAGGTGAAATTCTGGCCGTTGAATCCCGAGGCCATCAGCGACATTATGATGCTCGACGGACCCACCAGCGGCACCACGCGGATGCCCCGGCGCTGTGCGGCCGCCACCAGGTCGCTTCCTGGGTCGGCCACCGCGGGACAGCCGGCCTCGCTGATCACGCCCATGTCGTGTCCTTCGAGCAGCGGAACCAGAATCGAGTCGATTTCCTCCGGCCGGGTGTGTTCGCTCAGTTCGGTGAGCGACAACTCGTCGATTACGATATCGCGCGAGGCCGCGCGCAGGAAACGCCGGGCCGAACGGATATTCTCGACGGCGAAATACTTCACCGTTTTCAGGATTTCGATATTTGCCTCGGGGAGGACCTGTGCCGGCGGGGTGTCGCCCATCGGCACGGGAAAGAGATAGAGGGTGGCCGCTGTCGAATCCGCTTTCATGATTTCCGGACAGAATTAACCGTGGCGTCCATGAACACGCCGGCCATTGAGTCGAAGCGTTCGGGGAGTTCGGTGGTTATGTAGGAAACGGAGCCGTCGCGGCTCAGGCGGGCGTCCATTTCGGGATGGCGGTGGAGATATTCGGCCAGCGAGCGGGCCACGATGTCGCCCTGCACCACCAGCGTTGTACCCTCGGGCACATATTGGCGGATTTTGTCAATCAGCAGGGGATAGTGTGTGCAGGCCAGCACCAGGGTATCGATTTCAGGGTCGGCACGGAGCACGGTCTCGATTTCCTTCCGCACGAAATAGTCGGCGCCCGGCCCGTCGGCCTCGCGGTATTCCACCAGAGGCACCCACATTGGGCAGGCATGCGAAGTCACCGAAAAGCCGGGGCAGGTCTTGGCAAGTTCCATCTCGTAGGAACCGGATGCCACGGTGCCGGGAGTCCCGAGGATGCCCACGTGACCGCTGCGGGAAATGGAGCCGACAGCCTCGGCCGTAGGACGAATCACGCCCAGCACGCGGCGCGTGGGATCGATTTCCGGCAGGTCGCGCTGCTGGATGGAGCGCAGGGCCTTGGCCGACGCCGTGTTGCACGCCAGAATCACCAGCGGACAGCCCCGGTCGAACAGATAGCGCACGGCCTCCAGCGTGAACTTGTAGATAAGTTCAAAGGAACGTGTGCCGTAGGGCGCACGGGCATTGTCGCCGAAGTACAGGTAATCGTACT
>CAJJOO010000100.1 GCA_905193395.1 uncultured Porphyromonadaceae bacterium | reverse complement strand
ACAAAGGGCCGGACGTGGTCGGCCATACAGCCGCCGGGATAGACGGCAAACTTGCCGTTGCCGTAGTGTGCGTCGCGTCCGCCTTCACCCGAGCCGCCGCCGGGCCAGTGTTTCACCATGGTGTTGACGCTGCACTCGCCCCACCCCGTCGGCTCGCCGCCGGGCGTGCCGGACTGGAAGCCGTCGCAATAGGCGCGGATAAGGTCGGTGACAAGTGCGGGGTCGTTGCCGAAGGTTGCGTTGTAGCGGTACCAGCGTGGGTCGGTGCCGAGGTCGGCCTGGGGCGAGAGTGCCGTGGCAAGGCCCAGTGCGCGGTACTCGCGCGAGGCAATGTCGGCGAAGCGGGCCACCGTCTCGGGGCTGAACGTCGAGGCCAGACCCATCAGATTGCTCCACAGCGACAACTGGCCCGAGGAACCAGGCGAGAATTCGGCGTCGTGGAACGCGGAATGGCGCGGGTCCGATGAATTATTGGCCGGAATGCCGTGGGTACGGCTCTCGCATAGAGCCTGTACATTATTGTTCCAGCGCGCCGCGGCCTCGACGCTTGCCACGGTCGATACAAGCACATGGCGCACATTGTCATCGATGAGGAACTTACGCTGTCCGTCGCTGAGGTCCCAGGGCCGGCAGCCGCTTTCGGCAAAGGTTCTGCCCCCATAGGTGTCGGTGCCTGCGGGCATGGGCAGTTTATTCTGCGGGCTGTAAAGCATCAGCCCGGCAATCTCGTCAATCGTGAGGCGCGAGGCCAGGTCGGCGGCACGTTCGGCGGCAGAGAGGCGCCAGTCGGCATAAGGCAGAAGGATGTCAGTTCCGTCGAAACTCTTGAATGCCAGGCCGTCGGCAAGTCCAATGGCGACACCCGAGCCGGGACAGTAGCCCAGTGTGGGGCCGCAACTCTGGTGCACAAGGCGATAGCCGTCCTTGTCCTCGTAGGTGATTACGTTTTCCACCCCCTCGCCGGCAGTGGGCAGCCGCAGTTCGACAAATGGAAATGTGAGTAATGACATGGCTAATAACAATAATATATTTAAGGTAGCAAATGCTATCAGAAAGCGTTGCTCTCGCCGTGGACGGCGTTCATCACCGTGCGCACCACAATCTTGAGGTCGAGCAGGAACGACCAGTTCTCGACATACCACACGTCGTATTCGACGCGTTTCTCCATTTTCCAGAGTTCGTCGGTGATGCCACGGTAACCGTTGACCTGCGCCCAGCCCGTGATGCCGGGCTTCACGATGTGGCGTAGCATGTATCGGTCGACAAGTTTTGAATAGTCCTCGGTGTGCTTCAGCATATGCGGACGCGGACCCACCACCGACATCTCACCGCGCAGCACGTTGATGAACTGGGGCAGTTCGTCAAGACTAGTACGGCGCAGGAATTCTCCCAGGCGCGTCTTGCGGGGGTCGTCCTTGGTAGCCTGGGCCGAATCGGCCGTGGCATTTACCTTCATGGTACGGAATTTGAGGCACTGGAATTCCTTGCCGTGATAGCCGGTGCGTTTCTGGCGGAAATAGACCGGTCCCGGCGACGAAATCTTGATGGCTATCGCCACGGGGATGTAAATCAGGGGATAGAACAGCAGGAACAGCGAGGAAAATACAATGTCGAACGAGCGTTTGATGGCGCGGTTCAGCGGGCTGCGCAGGGGGTTGCGGCGCACGGCCAGCACAGGCATGGCGCCGATGGTCTCGATTTTAAAGCCGCGCGAGACATATTGCGAAATCTGCGGTACATAGAAGAACTCGACCATATTGTCGTCGGCGATTTTCACCACATCGCTCATGGCGGCGTGGTGACCTGGCATGGTGTAATAAATCTGGTCCACCATGTTTTTGCGGACGAATTCCTCCAGTTGGTCGAGCGAGCCACAGTAGCGCCCCACGAAGTCGGGCTTCCATTCGCGGTCGAAGAAGCCCATGATTTTATAGCCGAAACCGGTGTCGCTGAGCATTTCCTCATAGAGACGCCGGGCCGTGGAATTGGTGCCCACTATCACCACGCGCTTGTAATTGTAACCGCGACGGCGGTAGGCCTTGATGAGGCGATGCGAGAAGACCGACCACAGCGTGGCCACAACAGCCAGGATTCCGTAAAACAACACATAGAACCGGGCCGGAATACCTGTAATGCCCAGGAAGGCCACCAGTGACATGAAAAAGAGGGCGTGGAGACCGACATTGCCCAGCGAGTAGCCGAACACACGGTCGAGGCTGAATGCGCGCAGAGTGATGCTGGAGCGGAACATTCGCACCAGCACGGGCACGAAACTGAGGTTGACCAGCACCCACAGCACCGGCGAGGGCACGCCGGAAACGGCCGACAGCGGGTAGATGCACAGCGCCAGCCCGAAGGCCAGATTGAAAATCACCAAATCGCCGGCAGCCAGGATGCGCCGCAGATAGCGGCCGGCCGACATTCTATGTAACAGACGCAGTAGACGCACGATGATTCAGACTCGTATTTCAGGGTATGCAGGGGCTGCTCTTACGCCGCCCGTCGCCGCCGGCGGCAACCGATGGCCCGCGGCGGTGTCAAGGATTTTTATAAATGGGGTTGCCGGGACAGGGGATGTCCCGGCAACCGGAGTATCGATATCAGAGTTTCGATGCGACCAGGCGGATTTTCTCCTCGAGGTCGGCGATGTCGGCGCGCAGGCGCTCGGCCTTACGCTCGAATTCGCGCAGCAGCGAATCGCCGTTCTTGCTCTTGGACGAGAGGAAGCCCAGGTTGTTCTCGTAGGTGCGCAGTTCCTGGCGCGAGCGTTCAAGTGCGCGTACCAGACGTTCGTGCTCGCGCATCAGTTTGTTGTCGTCGCCTTCGAGACCGGCCACATTCTCGGTGAAACGGTCCATACGGTCGCGGTTACGGCGCATGTTGAGCATGTCGCGCAGGGCGTCGACCTTTTCGCGATAGGCATCGTAAACCTTGTCTTTCTCGCGGAAAGGCACATGGCCGATTTCCTTCCAGCGGTCCTGCAGTTCGCGCAGGCGGGCCAGAGCCTCCTCGCGGGGAGTATCGGCGGTGATGCCAGCCAGTTCCTCGATGACGGCGCGTTTGGCGGCGAGATTTTCATTTTCAACACGGCGCGTACCGCTGCCAGCCTTTTTCTTGCGGTCGAAGAAGTGGTCGCAGGCGGCCAGGAAGCGCTGCCAGACTGCGTCGCTGTGTTTCTTGGCCACGGTACCGATGGTTTTCCACTCCTTCTGCATGGCCACGAACTGCTCGGTGGCTTCCTTCCAGTCCTCGCTGTCCATGAGGGCCTCGGCACGGTCGGCCAGGGCGGTCTTGCGCGCCAGGTTCGAAGCCAGTTCCTCGCGGGTGTTCTGGAAATATTCGGCCTTTGCGGCGAAGAATTTGTCGCAGAGTTCACGGAAGCGGGCAAAGAGGGCCTTGTTCATTTTGCGGGAGGCGAAGCCGAATGTGCGCCACTGCTGCTGCAGTTCCATCACGCGGCGAGTAGCCTGGTCCCAGGCGGCAAATGATTTGAGGGTCGAGAGGTCGATGGCTTCCATCTCGGCCACGAGAGCTGTCTTTCCGGCCTCGTTCTCGGCCTCACGGGCCTTGCGGGCCTCGAAATGGGCCTGATAGCGCTTGTTGATTTCTGCCGAGGCTGCCTTGAACTTGTCCCAGATTTCCTCGCGGAATTCCTTGGCCACGGGACCGATGCGGCGCCACTTGTTGTGCAGTTCCTGCAGGCGTCGGTAGGCCACAATCACGTCGTCCTCGGTGATGAGACCTTCGGCTTCGTCGAGGAGCAACTGTTTGCTGTCAAGATTCTTGCGAAAATCATAGTCGCGCAGTTCCTTGTTTATCTTGAGGTTGTCGGAGTAATGTTCGCGGGCTTCCTGGAAGCGTTTCCAGATGGCGGTATCTTCGGTTGCGGGAACCTCGCCGATGGCGTTGAACTCGTCCTGAAGCTCGCGATAGCGGGGGAAGGTGCGGTTCACGTTATCGGTGTCACCGGCCAGAGCGTTGATTTCGTCGATAATTGCCTGTTTGCGTTCGAGATTGGCCACGCGGCGTGCCTCGAGTTCGGCGGTATAGGCGGCCTTTTTGTCGCGGATGGCCGAAAGCAGGGCCATGAGGTCGGCGTCGGGAGCAGGCTGTTCGGCGGGAGTTGCCTCAGCGGCCGGGGTTTCAGACTCGGCGGCGGAGGCATCGGCGGCCGGGGCCCGGTGCTGCAATGCGTTGATCTGCTGGCGGAGCCGGCGGATATCGTCGGCCGCTATTTCGGCGGCGTCCTTGTCGAGGAGAGCCTTGGCCGATTCAAGCAGACTCTCGCGGGTCACGAGGGTGTCGATTTCGGCATTTTCAATTGCTTCACTCTCCGTCAGTTCGGCCTCGGCTTCGGGGTCGGGTTCGTTGGCGGGGATGTTTTCGGCGCCGGCTGCGGGCGTCGTCGAGAGGGTTGTTTCTTCGGTGCTGAGAGCAGCCGAAGCGGGATCACGCATTTCCATTTATATTATTTTAAAGTTACATGCTCGATGCCCCTGCGGGCATTTCACGGCCCAAATTTACTCAAAAAATCCATAAGTGCAAAAAAAAGCAAAATTTATCGGCCTTTTTTTGAAATGGTGTCCCCTTTTATTGTAATTTTGCATCAGTAAAATCAAAAAATAACCATGTTAGACATCAGCGAAGTGTTCAATGCTGCGGCCGTTCTCAAGGGGGTGGCCCGCAAAACAACCGTGATTCCCGCGCCGGCCCTCACCGACGAGTGCGAACTGTTTCTTAAAACCGAAAATCTGCAACTCACAGGCTCGTTCAAACTGCGCGGAGCCTACTATAAGATAGCAACGCTGACGGACGAGGAGAAGTCGCGCGGCGTGATAGCCTGCTCGGCGGGCAACCATGCCCAGGGCGTGGCACTGGGCGCCACACGCAACGGCATCAAGTCGCTGATATGCCTCCCGGCCGGTGCGCCCATATCGAAAGTCGAGGCCACACGCGGCTTCGGCGCCGAGGTGTGCCTGGTGCCCGGAGTCTACGACGATGCCTACGCCCGCGCCGTGGAACTGCGCGACGCCCACGGATACACCTTCGTGCATCCGTTCAACGACCCCAAGGTGATTGCCGGACAGGGCACCATAGGCCTTGAAATCCTCGAACAACTGCCCGACGTGCAGGACGTGGTGGTTCCCGTCGGCGGCGGCGGCCTGATATCGGGCGTCGCTTTCGCGGTCAAGACCCTGCGGCCCGACGTGCACGTATACGGCGTGCAGGCCGCCGGTGCGCCCTCGATGGAGCGTTCGGTACATTCGGGCAAAATCTGCCACCTCGACTCGGTGAATACCATCGCCGACGGCATCGCCGTCAAGGAACCCGGCGACCTCACCTACGACCTGTGCAACCGCTATGTGGACGACGTCGTGACGGTTAACGACGACGAAATCGCCGCCGCAATCCTGGCCCTGATGGAACGACAGAAAGTTGTGGCCGAGGGTGCCGGCGCGACGGCCGTGGCAGCCGTGATGTTCGGCAAACTGCCCGTAAAGGGCCGCAAGGTGGTATGCGTGGTCTCCGGCGGCAACATCGACGTGAACATGCTGAACCGCGTCATCACCCGCGGTCTGTCGAAGAGCGGACGCAACTATACATTCATCATTGACCTTTACGACAAACCGGGACAACTGTCGGGCGTACTGTCGCTCATCGCGGCCGAGGGAGGCAATGTGATTTCCGTGACCCACGAGCGCATCAACACCTCGACGGAAATCAACGGCTGCTCCATACGCCTCGAACTGGAAACGCGCGACGCGGCCCACATCAATCAGATTCGCACGGCCCTGACCGAAGGCGGTTTCCATGTGATGAACTGACCGCGGAATAATCATAAAGCACGGCGCCCGGAACGTACTGTCTCGTTCCGGGCGCCGTGTGTATGGGCCTGCCCTGTCAGTTCATACCGGCGGCATGGAGAATGAAGGGGCACGGTTGCTTCATGGCCACGGGCAGATTGGACGGCAGGGCTCGTATGGCCGCCGCAGCCTGCGAAGCGTCGTTGTGCGACGA
>CAJJOO010000099.1 GCA_905193395.1 uncultured Porphyromonadaceae bacterium | reverse complement strand
TCAGATAAGGGACAAAGCGAGTCAGTCAATCGCCAAAATGAAAACATCTCAAAAGAAGAATTGGAACGGTGATTGTCGCATGGATAATGTTATTATCAGGAAGCTTGCCGGTATCGGCGGCGATGGATGCCAGGCGCATGCCGGTGGCCTGGGGCCCGTCGTTGTCGTCGGAGCAGGAGGAGATGGCGATAGCCGCGGGCAGCAGGACGGTTGCGGCGATAATTGTTTTTTTCATCTTATAAAAGTGATTTGTTTCGTGTGTTTATATTGTAAAAACGCCGGCATCCATTTTTTATTGTCTTTGAAACATGCTGTTGCGACAGCCCGGTGCCTGAAAAAGTGATTTTTGCATTTTATTTGCGAAATTTGTAACTTTGCGACGTTATTAGAATATGAGCATGTTCAATTTCTTCCACAAAAAACGTGAGCCGCAGCAACTGTGGTTCAAGACCGATATCCATTGCCACATCCTTCCGGGAATCGACGACGGCTCGCCTTCTGTCGAAAAATCGATGGAACTGGTGGGTCACATGCAGGCCTGGGGAATTGAACGCATATTCGCGTCCCCGCATGTTACCTACGGCACCTTCCCCAACACGCCCGATACCGTTGCCGCGGCCCGCGAGAGCCTCCAGAAGGCCCTCGATGCCGATGCCTCGACGCTGAAACTGGGCAATTCGGCCGAATACCGAATCGACGACCTTTTCCTGGAAAATCTGGCCAAGGGGAAGATGATGACACTGCCGTCGGACTATCTGCTGGTGGAAAACTCGTTCATGCAGGAGCCGTGGAACCTCGACCAGTTGCTTTTCGACCTGCAGGTCAAGGGCTTCAAGCCGATACTGGTGCACCCCGAGCGCTATTCATATTATTACAACAAGCGCAACCGCTACAAGGAAATTCACGACGGCGGCACGATGCTGCAGATTAACGTGCTGAGTCTGGCCGGACATTACGGCAAGTCGGAGAAAGAATTTGCGGAATATCTGATTTCGCAGGGGCTGGTGGATTTCGTAGGCACCGATTTGCACAATATGGGCCATGTAGAGGCCATAACTCGCTACCTGACAACGCGTGACTTTGAAAAGCACCGTCGCGCCCTCGAAGGCAAAATCCTCAACGATACACTCTGATTCCGCTTTTTCAGCGGATTATCCGGTACCGGGCGTAACAGCCCGGTTCATTTGTCGTGTGATTATTTGGTACCGACCGGGGCACACCAGCCCGGTTGCAGTCCGGCGCGTTCCAGGGCCACGTCGATAGCCTTTTCAAGCATTGTGTCGATGCCGTCGAGGGCCTTTTCGGGGTCGAGGTCGATGTGGATTTCCGGGTCAATGCCGTCCTCGGTGCAGCGCATCTGTGCGTCGTAGACCGGAGAGGACGAGAAGCGCAGCCCCCAGCCGATGGGAATCTCGTAACTGCGCGGCATGCCCGAGCCGCCACCGGTGCGGTCGCCCACCAGCACCGCCTGCGGCAGCAGGTTCATTATGGATGCAAAGTTGTTGGCTGCGCTGAAAGTGCTGCGGTTTGTCAGCACCACAACCGGTTTCTGCCACAGAATATGCCCGGCTGGCGGGTCAAAGTAGTAGGCATAGGGCTTTGAAAAGTCGCTGTGTCCGGGGCCGGTCTTGTGGACGATGTAGCCTGCCAGGGTATGTTCGCTGAGGAAGCGCGATGCCAGACTCTCGACATAGGTCATGTTGCCGCCGCCGTTGTCGCGGATGTCGACAATCAGGGCCGGGCATTTGGCCAGGATGGCCAGAGCCCAGTCGAGCGTGGTTTCGCCCGGCGGAACCGAGAACGAGGCGTAGCGGATATAGGCCACCGAGTCGCGCAGGATGTAATATTTGATGCCGTTGCGCTGCAAGGCGTTGAAGCGCAGATAATGTTCGTCCACGAGGCGTTCGTTGTAGTTCTGCGGATAGTCGCTCCACCATTTTTTGTAATAAGACGTGGAGTACCAGCCCGAGAGGTTGACGTGGCCGTCGCGAAGTTCGTCGAGCATGTCCGAGCATACGTTGAACAGTTCCACGGGCGAAGATTCGTCACTGATTTTCGGCCGATAGACGTTGTAGATTGAGTCCCAGTCGATTCCCTTGCTGTCGAGGAAACAGTAGTGACGATCGATGGTGGTCCAGACGGCGTCGAATTTCCCGACGGGGTCGTTGTCCCATTTCTCGACGCTGTGACAGCCGGCCAGCGTAGCCGCGAGTATGATGAGGGGAAGCAGCAGACGTTTCATATCAGTAGAGGGCCGAGATCGTCTCGGCGTCGGGGGTGTGGCGTCGGCCGGCCCGCAGGCTGATCCATTCGGTGGTGACGCCGATTACGAAGCGGTGGGTGATGTTACGGGTGACGATTCCGGAGACTTTTGTCGATAGGATGTCGTAGCGGTATCCGAGTCTGAGGTTCGTGTTTCCCAGATGCAGGTCGGCCGTCAGATAATTGTCCAGGCGGAAATAATTTCCGGGCCAGGCGGCGTGGCAGAGGCCGCTGTGGTTGCCAAGCCAGATTTCATAATACAGTTCGTCGTAGTCGGGCGAGAAGAAAACGCCGGTCAGCGGCATGGTGGGCTGATAGCGGAGGGTGACGGGCAGGCGGCCGATTTTCCCGTTCCACACGGCCATTGCGGTGGCTCCGATGGTAAAGGCGGCACGGGCGCTGATGGGATTGTTGCCGTTGCGGCTGATATACAGGGCGCCTATGTCGGCCCGGACGGTTCCGCCGGCCGCCAGGGTGAAGCCTTGTGGCAGGGCGAAGCGGCGCAGCATGCTCCACCGCGGGCTGAAATCGATGGCCCACATGGTGGCCGAGCGGCTGGGATTCTCGCCGGAGGACAGCGATACCTCGCCGGCCAACTGCATAATGCAGTGCTGTGGCGAGAATTTCATGGCCTGGAGGCGTTCGTAGCCGAGGGCGGCGCTCCAGCCCGAATAGGGCATGGGGGTGAGATAGGTGTCGCGGGCGTGCCACGAGCCTATGCCCAGGGTATAGGCCGAAATGACGGGCCGCAGCGGGGCGACACTGTCGGTCGCGGCGGCCCGCGCCGGAAGCAGTGCCGTCAGGACGGCAGCAATGAGGAGAAGGTGGCGCATCAGTCAAAAAGTCGTTGCTGACCCGAGAATTCGTCGCGGATTTCGTCGCCTTCGTCGTCGGGTTCCGGTTCGGGTTCGTCGGGCGTATCAGGTTCAGGAACCTCGACGGTCTTTGGTTCGAGTTCCTCGACCGAGGCCAGGGTGAATGTGGTGAGGCGCTTGCCGCGGGCCTTGAACGACTTGATGCCGATGAATTCGTCGGCGTCCACCACCACGGGGTCGCGGAATTCGTCGCCGCCGAAGGTGAGGCGGAACATGGCGCCGTAGTTGTCGCTCAGTGCGATGAGGGAGGACTTGTCGTTGTCCGTCAGGTAGCGCTGGCGTTTCGGCGACACTTCGAACTTGAAGCGCTTGATGTATGGGTATCCCTGGTCGGCGTCGTTGAGGATGGCGGTCCACACGGTGTCCGGCTCGAAGCGCAGGATTTGCAGGATGTCGTCGCTGTAATGGTTGGTCAGGGCGAATGAGGTGGTATAGAACTCGCCGCCGCGGGTGATGACCAGGACCTTGTCGTCGCCGGCGAATTCGCCGAGATACTGTCCGCGGCCTTCGGTGTTGAGCCTGAGGATGTCCGGGTCGAACCACACTTTCAGGCCGCCGAGGGTCGACACGCCGTGGCCTTTGAGTGTGACGCGCTGCACCTCGTTGCGGGTCACCAGGTTGCCGACGGCGCCGCGGCCCTTGGGCCGCAGGTCGGCGAAATTGATGTCAATCTGCAGTTTCTTGAGCCCGCGGCGGGGCTTGAGCACCACGCGCACGGTTTCGGCCTCGCCGTTGGGGTTGGCCGTGAACCACAGTATTTTGGTGCCCGGCTCGCCGGGGGTGAGGTCGTAGAAATGGTCGCGCGACACGCCCGAGACGTGGAAGCGTTTCATCATCACGGGCCCTTCCTTGCCGTTGCGGTAGATTACGTTGTAGATTTTGCGCGTGTCCTTGGGCTTGAAAACGTCCAGGTAGATGATGCCTTTGTCCACGAAGAGTTTGTCGGCCACCTTGACAACCTTGTAGCGTCCGTCGCGGTAGAAGATAATGATGTCGTCGATGTTAGAGCAGTTGCACACGAATTCGTCCTTTTTCAGGCCTGTTCCTATGAAGCCCTCGGCGCGGTTGATATAGAGTTTTTCGTTCGATTCGGCCACGCTAGCGGCGTGGATATTGTCGAAACTGCGCACCTGGGTGCGGCGCGGATGGCCGGGACCGTATTTTTCTTTGAGCCGCTCGTACCAGGCGATGGTGTAGGGTACGATGTTTTCTAGGTCGTTGTTGGTCTCCTCGATCTGCTTCTCAAGGGTCTCGATGCGCTGGTCGGCCTCCTGGCTGTTGAATTTGAAGATGCGTTTCATCTTGATTTCAAACAGTTTCAGGATGTCGTCGCGGGTCAGTTCGCGGTTGAAGTTGATGGTGAACGGACTGAGACGTTCGGAGACGTGGGCCACGGCGTCGTCCACGTTGTCGGCGTTCTTGTATTCCTGGTCCTCGTAAATGCGCTCTTCGATGAAGATGCGTTCGAGCGAGGCGAAGAGCAGTTTTTCCTGCAACTCGCGGAGTTTGATTTCGAGTTCCGAGCGCAGGATGTCGACGGTGCGGTCGGTACTTCGGCGCAGCACGTCGCTGACGCCGATGAACACGGGTTTGTTGCCGTCGATGACACAGCAGTTGGGCGACACGCTCACCTCGCAGTCGGTGAAGGCATAGAGGGCGTCAATGGCTTTGTCGCTGGACGTACCGGCCAGCAGGTGGACCACGATTCGGGCCTCGCGCGAGGTATTGTCGTCAACGCGGCGTATTTTGATTTTTCCTTTCTCGAATGCTTTCAGTATGGTTGCGATGACGTCGCCGGTGGTGCGTCCGAAGGGTATTTCGGTGATTGCCAGGGTGCGGTTGTCGACCTTTTCGATTTTGGCGCGGATTTTCAGCACGCCGCCGCGGCGTCCGTCGTTGTACCGGCTTGTGTCGATGAAGCCGCCGGTGGGGAAGTCGGGCAGCAGGGTGAATTCCTCGCCGCGCAGGTGGGCGATGGCGGCATCGATGAGTTCGTTGAAGTTATGCGGGAGGATTTTCGACGACAGACCTACGGCGATACCCTCGGCGCCCTGGGCCAGCAGCAGCGGGAATTTCACGGGCAGGTGGACCGGCTCGGGTTTGCGGCCGTCGTAACTCCAGGTCCACTCGGTCACCTTGTCGTTGAACAGGGTGTCGATGGCGAAGTGCGACAGACGGGCCTCGATGTAACGTCCGGCGGCGGCCGAGGCACCGGTCAGTATGTTGCCCCAGTTGCCCTGGGTGTCGACGGTGAGGTTTTTCTGGCCTAGTTGCACCAGGGCGTCGTTGATGGATGCGTCGCCGTGGGGATGATACTGCATGGTGTTGCCGACGATGTTGGCCACCTTGTTGTAGTGGCCGTCGTCGATGGTGTACATCGAGTACAGAATGCGGCGCTGCACGGGCTTGAGGCCATCGACGATGCTCGGCACGGCGCGTTCCAGGATTACGTACGATGCATAGTCCAGAAACCAGGTCTGGAACATGCCTTTGAGGTGGTGGCGCACCACGTCGGCAGGGTCGCAGTAGGGTTTGGGCGCGTCGGGCCTGACGGGGGTGTCGTTGCCGCTTGATTCGTCAGTGCCTTCTTCGGTGTTTTCGGGGTATTCTTCGGGGTCGTTGTAGTTGTTGTCGTCGCTCATCCGTGCAGATTTTTAGGCTTTATGCAAAGATACGAAAAAGTCGGGCAACGTGCAAGACTTTTTCGTATCTCTTTGTAAAATAAGCGTATGTATGCGGCGTTATTCGCCGGAGAGGGCTTTGTGCATCGAGGCTGCGGCGCGGCGTCCGTCGCCCATGGCCAGGATTACGGTGGCTCCGCCGCGCACGATGTCGCCGCCGGCGAAAATCAGGGGCAGCGACGAGCGCAGGCCCTCGTCGACGGCCA
>CAJJOO010000098.1 GCA_905193395.1 uncultured Porphyromonadaceae bacterium | reverse complement strand
CGGCGTTGGAATTCTGTCCGGGAGTGTTTTCGACGATAATGTTGCGTGCCGTGGCCGCTTTCAGGTCGATATTGTCGTATCCGGCGCCGGCGCGTATGATGATTTTGAGGTCGGGGGCGGCAGCCATCACCTCGTCGTCGATTTTGTCGCTGCGCACAATGAGGGCGTCGGCCGTGACGACGGCCTGCAGCAGTTCGTCGCGCGAATGGTAGTTTTCAAGCAGTTCCAGTTCGTATCCGGCCTGTCGGGCAACTTCGCGGATGCCTTCGACGGCGACGGGTGCGAACGGCTTTTCGGTGGCTACAAGTATCTTGTTCATGGCGCGTGCGGAATCAGTGTTTGTATTCGAAGTCTTTCATTGCCTCGACGAGGACTTTCACGCTCTCCATGGGCAGGGCGTTGTAGAGCGAGGCGCGGAAACCACCTACGGAGCGGTGCCCCTTGATGCCGACGATGCCGCGTTCGGCGCAGAAGTCGATAAATTCGCCTTCGAGTTCCTTGTATTCGGGTTTCATCACGAAGCATACGTTCATGATCGAGCGGTCGGCGGGGTCGGTGACCGTTCCGGTGAAGATGCGGCTTTCGTCGATTGCGTCGTAGAGGACTGCGGCCTTGGCCAGGTCTCGGCGTTCCAGTTCCTTGAGCCCGCCCAGTTGCTTGTAGTAGCGCAGGGTCTGGAGGGCCGAGTAAATCGGCAGCACGGGCGGGGTGTTGAACATGGAGCCTTTCTTGACGTGCGTGCGGTAGTCGAGCATCGTGGGAATCTGACGGTCTACGTGTCCGAGGGCGTCGTCGCGGACGATTACCAGTGTCACGCCTGCGGGTGCCAGGTTCTTCTGGGCGCCGGCATAGATGGCATTGTACTTGCTGAAATCAATCGGGCGCGAGAAAATGTCGGAACTCATGTCGCAGATCATGGGGCAGGGCACGTCGGGGTCGACGCGGATTTCGGTGCCGTAGATGGTGTTGTTGGATGTATAGTGGAAATACTGCGAGTCCGGAGCCACTGTCCATCCGCGGGGTATGAAGGTGTATCCGGCGTCCTTCGATGATGCGACGACGTCGACTTCGCCGAAAAGGCGCGCTTCCTTAATGGCGTTCGAGGCCCATGTGCCGGTGTCGAGGTACGAGGCCTTGGTGGAAAGGAAGTTGTAGGGAATCATGCAGAACTGCATCGAGGCGCCTCCGCCGAGCCACAGTACGGAGAACCCTTCGGGGACGCCGAGGATTTCCTTGACGAGTGCTGTCGCTTCGTCGATTACGGCCTGGAACTGCTTGCTGCGATGTGAGATTTCGAGAAGCGAGAGGCCCATGTCGGCAAAATTGATTACAGCCTCGGCTGTGTTCTTGATGGTGTATTCACTCAGAATCGAGGGACCTGCGTAAAAGTTGTGTTTTTTCATACCCGTTTTTTTGGTTAGGTTTGGTGTTGGTATACCGCAAAGGTAGTTCAGTTTTTCGATATTTCAAAATATCTTTGGAAAAACTTCGCGGGAAAGATACAAACTCAGGCGGCGCTATGACGCAGCCATCGTCCTCCGAACATGCGCCACAGAAAAATTCCCCCGCGGAAACTGAGTTCGATGGCCATTGCAATCCACACTCCGCGCAGGCCCATCGTCGGGGCCATGAGGGCGGCGAGCGGTATCCTGACGGCCCAGATGCTCCCGAAGTTCATTATTGCCGGTATCAGCGTGTCGCCGACGCCCACAAAGGCGCCGTAGGCCACAATCGAGGCGGCGTAAAGAGGTTCGGCCCAGGCCTCGATGCGCAGCACTTCGGTTCCAAGCGACTGAATGGCCGCATCAGTGGTCATCAGTTCCATCATCCACGGCGCGGCAATATAGAGTATCACTCCCATCACTGTCATGACCACCACGCCGAGCCCGACGGCCATGTGGGTGAAGCGCACCACCAGGTTGCGGCGTCCGGCTCCGTGGCTCTGGCCCACGAGGGTGGTCGCGGCCTCGCCGATGCCGAATCCCGGCATGTAGCAGAGGCTTTCGGCCGTGACGGCAAAAGCATTGGCGGCGATTGCGACCAGGCCGAGCGGTGCCACGATTACCGTTATCATAATCTGTGCGCCGCAGAAAATCACATGCTCCAGCGTCATGGGGAAGGATATGTTGACGGCGCGGCGCAGCACGGTGCGGGTGGGACGAAAACTGCCGGGCCTGCCTTTCAGTTTCAGTTCGTCCTCGCGCAGCAGCAGGTATAGCAGCATCAGGGTGGCCGTGACAATTTCGGCTGCTACTGTGCCCAGTGCGGCGCCGAATACGCCCAGGTCAGCGCCGGGCATGGTGACGGGGGTGCCGAATATCTCGACAGTTCGTGTCGGGAAGATAAGGAACCAGTTGAAAACCACGTCCATCAGACACATGGCCACGTTCAGGATTGCCGGTATCTTCATGTTTCCGGCCGAACGCAGCAGTCCGCCGGCCAGATAGTTCATTGTGAGCATTGGCAGCGCGCACACGAAAGTAAGGAAATAGACCGAGGCGGCATGATTGATTGTGTCGTCACCGCCGAGCCAGTGCGGCAGCGGAAATGAAATGGCCGCGCCGATTGCGGCTATGAGTGTGCCGAATATCAGGCAGGCCGTGATGCCCTGACGTACCACCGCGCGGGCTCCTTCGGGATCACGAGCGCCAAGGCGGTGGGCCGCCTGGACGGAAAATCCGGTTGTCGCGGCCGAACATATTCCCCAGAACAGCCACAGCGAACTGCTCATCAGTCCGACGGAGGCCGCGCCCGACGCGCCGAGACGCCCAACCATCGAGGCGTCGATATACTGCATGATGATGCTGGACAACTGGGCGAGAATTGCAGGAAGCGCCAGCCGGGCCGTCAGGGATGCTTGCTGGCGCCATGTGATTTCCTCGCCATTTCTGATTCTGCTTAAATCGGCCATGGCTCAGGGGCTCACTGCTGTATGGCGGAGAACCGATTCGGGGATTCCTTGACCGGCGGCGCGGGACGTTCGGCCGATTCCATAAGGCGGTCCATGGCTTCGGGAACTGTCATCACGTCGGCCGGCGACAGCGGACGAACTCCCTCGAACAGCCGGAAGCGCGGCAGGAAAATCATGGAGCGGCGCACCATAAACAACGGGGTTGCCACACCGGGTGTCTCGGGCCACAGTTTCACCTTCTCGGTGGTGCGGCCCTTGAAGATGGCGGTCAGGAACGAACTGGTGGCCGTGACCATTTTGTTAAATGTGGAGTCGTTTTCTTCGGGGAACATTATCAGTTCGACATTGCCGTTGATGTCGAGCCGGTTCAGTTCGCCGCCCTCGAAGGTGGCAATCATTTCCTTGCCCGACATCTGGTCGTAGAAATTGTCGGCAAGGCGCGAGGCCGTGAAACCGAAATCGGGCAGTGTCGCCTCGCGGATTGTGGAGTCGTTGAAATGCAGGTTTATGATGTTGCCGAATATCTGGCGGCCTTCGTTCCACACCACCGGCGAGACGAACATGCGCAGTGTCGTGTCGTTGCGCGATACACGCATGGAATCGCAGATTCCCTGGAAATCGCGGCGGAAGAAACGCACGCGGGGATATATATCGGCCACATTGTTTGTATCGACGCGGACTGTGGCGGCAATCGCCGGGGCGCCTGTCAGGGTGTCGGCCGGAATCTCGTCGGTGCGGACGGTGTCGTATACCCGATAGGCATTGAGTTGCCGGCCATGCAGATACAGGGTGTCCTCGCGCGAGTATTCCTTGATGAGCAGATGGCCGGTGGCATAGGCGCTGTCTGTGGCCTGGTTGAAAAATCCGTAATCGGCCGTAAGCGAGGCCTGGCGGGCGGAGTCGGTGAGGATCATGTTGCCATAGCAACGGCCGGTGCCGCCGGGACGGTCGTAAAAAATCGTGTCTGCTGTCATTGTGCGCCCGGTGGGTGTCTTGACCACAGACCGCAGGTAGAGCGCCGCCGTGTCGAGGGCCGTGTCGTAAAGGCCGTCGGTGGTATATATGGTGCCGCGAGCATTCACGATGAGGCTTGGCGAATACAGTTCGGCAATGTGTGTGGCCGTATTATAATAAAGTGTGTCGGTATAAATATCCAGGGTGTCGTTGTCCGAACGCGAGTTCAGGTGCACGTCGGTGTAGAAACTTGCTTCCTTGGTCGACGGCACATATTCACCCTGAAGCGAGACGAGGCGGTTGCGCTGATCGAGCAGCACACCTCCGACGGTGTAATATCCCACGTCGATGCGCAGGTCGTAGACAAATACGTCGGTTTCGAGGCTCACGTCGCGGTTTATCAGGCGCACTTTGCGGCAGGGGTTGGCCACGAGGTAGCAGACCTCCTCGGGACCGGAATAGTTGAGTTCGTCGGCAAAGACAAACAGCGTGTCGCCCTGTTCCATCTTCACGTTTCCGAAAGCCTCGAAAGATTCGGTGCCTGGGAAATAGTGGGCGCTGTCGCAGGTCATCAGCATGGGGCCTTTGGTGAATTTCACATTTCCGGAAACGACCATGAACGAGTCGGTGCTCTCTTTCGACAGCACGTCGGCCTGTTCGAGAAACACGCGGTTTCCCGCGGCACGTGATGCCGTGGGAACCTGAGGTGTGAATGTGGCGGAATGTCGCCGCGAGGCGGCGTTGCCGATTACCGTGAGCGAGACTGCCACGGCCGCTAATGTGACGAAAGCCTTTCGCATCGGGCGGTTTGGAACGGTGTGGGGAATGGTTCAGACAGCGGAACGTGCGGGCAGTCCCTTATTTCGTTCTGATCCAGCCGTCGTACTGGAAATCGCAGCCGCGCCAGCCGTCTTCCACGCGCACGTAGGTGTCCTTGATTTTGTTGACGAGCCATTTGCGGATGATTTCCTCGCGGGAAGACTCCTCGTACATGTTTTTAATCATCTGGTAGTCGTCGCCTAGGTTTGCGCGGTGGGCGGGAATACGTGTAGTGAGGCGGACGATTGCCACAACCTCGCGTTCGCGGCTGTCGCGCATCACGAACGGCTTGGAAATCTCGCCGGGTTCCATGCGGCCCACCACTGCGGCAATTTCCTGGGGCAGTTCGGACATCTGGAAGTTGACGGTTCCGGTCTCGCGATTGACCATCACGCCGCGTGAATTGCGGGTGTCCTTGTCCTGCGAGATGTATCGTGCGGCATCCTCGAAAGTGAAGCGATGGTTGTCCACGATGTCGGTGCGGACGGAATCCAGACGGTTGATGGCATCGGTAAGGTCCTTGTCGGAAACCTTGGGGCGCAGCAGGATGTGGCGTGTATTGATGCGGTCGCCGCGCTTTTCAATCAACTGGATGATGTGAAAGCCATATTCGGTCTCGACGATTTTCGAGACCTTTTTGGTGTCGTTGAGGTTGAAGGCCACGGCGGCATATTCGGGGACGAGTTGTCCGCGGCCGAGGAAGCCGATTTCGCCGCCTCGCACATTCTCGGGTGCTTCGGAATAGAGAATTGCCAGTGTCGAGAAATCGGCGTCACCGCGGTTCACGCGGTCTGCATACTCGCGCAGGCGGGCCTTGATGTCCTCGATTTCCTGACGCGGAATCACGGGACGCAGCGTCACAATCTGCACCTGTACCTGAAGAGGCACAAAGGGAATCGAATCTTCTGGGAGCGACTGGAAGTAGCGGCGCACGTCGGCAGGCGTCACTTTCAGGTCGGAGGTCAGATTCTGGCGCACCTGGTTGATACGGTAGCGGTTGCGCATCGATGTGGTGTAGTATTCGCGGATTTCGTTGAAGGATTTGCGGAAATATTGCTCGACCTTTTCACGCGAGCCGAGGTTAGCCACCAGATAGTTCATCTGGCCGTCGACCTGCTGCTGAATCATTGATTCGGAGACTTCCACGGTGTCCAGGTCGGCCTGGTGGAGGAATAGGCGTTCCACGGCCATCTGCTCGGGAATCACGCAGTAGGGGTCGCCCGCAATGGGTATGCGGTCGTTCTGCATGTCCTGATAGGCCTGTTCGATTTCGGATTTATAGATGGGTTCGTCGCCTATGACCCAGGCCACTTCCTCAATTATATTATTTTGAGCGGTGCACCATACTGC
>CAJJOO010000097.1 GCA_905193395.1 uncultured Porphyromonadaceae bacterium | reverse complement strand
GTGATGCCGTCGAGCGGCGGAAGCAGTTCGGCATAAGCGCGTTCGGCCGGATTGGCCTGGGCGGCCAGTCCGGCCGCATTCAGGCAGGCATCGGCCCTATGGATGTCGCCGTCGATGAATAATTGGCCGCTGAGGTGTATCATTTGTTCCGGCGAGGGATTCCCGGAAAGCATTCCCGATGTAACGGCGCGGGTAAGGTTCAGCATATAGTCGTCGGCGTTCTCGGGCTTGCTGCGGTAGTAGCGTGCCAGTAGCGAGGCGGCTTCGGCGTATTCTGCTGTTGCCGGATTCGTCTGGTCGCAGATGTCGGAAAGTTCCGCGGCAGCCATCACACTGTCGCCTCGCAGCATGCCTTCGCGGGCTGCAAGAACACGTGCTGTGGCAGAGTTTTGCGGTAGCAGCCGTATGGCCGAGTCGAGCGACGTTCCGGCAATGGCGATGTAGCGTTGACGCGCGGCATAGTCGCGTGCGCTAGCGGCCGCGTCGGCCGCTGTCCGTCCGCGTGTGGCATAAAAATCGGCTCGCTCGGCCGTCGTCATGGACGCCGGGTCGATGCCGGCCAGCAGGCTGAGGGCATCGTCGTAGAGTGAAGAGCGGTCGAGCCGCCTTGCAAAGCGTGTTTCCGGGATTCCGGCGGTGTCGGCGGCTAATGGTGTAGGAGGCAGTGCAAGTACGGAATCGAGCCGCATAAGTGCCTGCTCCACCCGGTGGCGCGTGATTTCCGAACCGGAGGCCGCCAACGCGGACAGTAGAATGAGGAAAAGCAGGGAAATGTGTTTAATCATAGCAGTAATTGTTAGGGCAAAGATACGAAATTTTCCGGAATACACCTTTGATTTAACCCGATTATCGCTTATATTTTCCTAGATTCAATTCGCAGATACACAATCTTGTAGTTGTATGATTGATTTATATTGTCTTTATTTCGTCCGATATGGCTTTTGCCTCCACGTCATGAAGCAGTAATTTTGCGATGTCAAAGGGAAAAACATTCACCCCTGCGACCGATTTATAGGTATAACTAAGGTTTAGATTATTTTAGGGTTATTATTGGAATGGCGTCGTGATGACGTCAACACTAAACTGAGACCACCGTAAAGCACGTCGTGTGTGCCGTTACGATGGTCTCTTTTATGTTAGGGGAAACTGGTCGTTTATTCGCCCGGGTCTTCGGAGTGGTTGTTGAGCAGTGACAGCAGTTTGCGGCGGTCGAGAACGCGGATGATTCCGGGTGAATAGTCAACCAGGCCGCGTTCTTTCATTTCGTCGAGTACACTTTTCAGTATGGTGCGCGGAACGCCGAAAAGGGGGCTGAGCCCTCGGCCCGGGCTTTCGAGAACGATATCGAAACTGCGCGGCTGGGTAAGGGCGCTTATCCAGAAAGCAATTCGTTCGGCGATGTCGCCGGTAGAAACGGCCAGGATGCCTTCGACGGCCTTCTGGGCGTTCATCGACAGCAGGTTGAGATAGTTGAACAGGAATATCGGGTCGCTGTTGAGGATGTTGATATAGTCGGATTTCGGGATTCTGAGTATCGACACTGTGTCGACGGCCGCTACCACTCCCGGGAAGCGTGTGATACGTCCGAAAAGGAATTCGGGCGAGATAACCTCATTGGCGCCCAGCGACTGGGACACGGAGAAACGCCCGTCGGGGTTGGCGATGGTGATCCTCACTGTGCCCGAAAGGATGAAGGTGACGTCGAGACAGGGGTCGCCGGCATTGTATATTACGCTGCCGGGCGAATATTTGAGGAAGTGGAACTTGTTGGCTCCCACCGTCTTCGACAGGCTTGTGTCACTGATTCCTTTGAACAGGGACAGGCCCATGAGGGTTTCAAACATTGTTTGCATTATATAATTGTTTCTTTATGGCACGTTGATAATGTGTTAACGTGTCAGAGTCGATTTGGTTCAGCCTCGCGGCGCGTTTTGAGGTATAACTGGAGCGAATTGATGGAATTTTGCCAGGCGATGTAGGCGGCCGGTGCGATAGAGGAGACGGGGTTGAGGAAAGATATGGCCATCCAGACGGCAAGGACCGTGTTTTTCTGTCCGAGTCCCTGTGCGCCGGCTATTTTGTCGCCCATTCGCGCGCCCAGCCGGCGGCCGATGTAGAATTGGGCGATGCATACGGCTCCGGCCAGCAGCGCCAGCGCAATCATTTCGGGGATTCTGTCCGGCGGTTCGTGCATGGCGAAGGAAACGGCGCGTCCGACCACGATAATCAGCGATACGGCCCATAGATAGAACGACAGCGGCTGGAACGAGGCTATTCTGTCGTGGAGCCTGGGAGCGGCGTAGTTCAGCAGCAGCGCCAGCAGCAGCGGAGCCAGTATCATCGGTCCCACCTTGGCAAGTATGCTCAGGAACAGGGCTGTGAACGATATGGAGGCCTCCGGATTTATCAGTGCGAAGAAGGCTGGCGCGGCGATGGCCGTGGCAAGATTGCTGAGCAGCGAGATAGCGATAAGCGTGGAAATCGACCCGCCGAGCAGGGCTGTGATTACCGGTGCGGCCGTGGCGGTGGGGCAAAGAATGCAAATCATTGCGCCCTGGGCAGCGTCGTCGCCCAGAGGCAGGCAGGCCAGATAGACGGCTACGGCACCGGCCAGTTGTACGCCTACAACGGCTGCCGTGAGTCGCCCGATGCGGAATTCGCCCGGGTGCAGGCGGCAGAATGTGATGAACAGCATCGTGAAGATGAGGTAGGGCGCAAGAAACTGCACACTTTCTATCGCGGTATGGAACAGCATGCCGCAAACCATTGCAAGGGGCAGAATCCAGGGCTTGAGCCGCGCACGAAATGTCGAGAAGCGCATCGCAGCCGGGGATTTATTTGCGTCGGGGCGTCGGGGCGTGCTCCGCCTTGATTTTCGACGGCACGCGCGGACGGACAAGAGCCATGATTATCAGTGCCAGGCCCAGGAGTACGAAGGGAATACTGAGCCACTGGCCCATGTTCAGGACCATGTCGGCCTCAAATGCTTCCTGGTCGTTCTTGATGAATTCGATGAGGAATCGCGAGAAGAAGGTGCCGACCAGGAAGGTGCCGAAAATCAGTCCGGGACGGTCGCCGCAGTTGCGTTTCCAGTACATCCACATCAGCAGGCCGAAGAGAACCAGATAGCACATGGCTTCGTAGATCTGCGTGGGATGGCAGGCCTGGCCGGCATACATGGCATGCCATTCGGGCGAGCGCAGGAACATGAAGCCCCAGGGGAGAGTGGTGGCGTGGCCGAAAATCTCGGAGTTCATCAGGTTGCCAAGGCGTATGAAGCATCCGGCCAGGGCGATGGCCACCACAAGGCGGTCAAAGGTCCACAGTGGGTTGCGGCGTGTGGTGAATATCGAGAACAGGATAACGGCGATTATGATTCCGATTGCGCCGCCATGGCTTGCAAGGCCGCCCTCCCAGGTGTAGAGAATCTCGACGGGGTGCTGCGAGTAATAGTCCCAGGCATAGAAGAACACGTGGCCTAGGCGTGCGCCGACCAGGGTTCCGCCGGCAACCCACAGCAGCAGGGTCCCCAGCCAGTTCTCGGGGGCGCCTTCGCGCCGGAACATATGGGCCACGATGTTGAAGCCCAGCCAGAACGATATGGCAAACATCAGCCCGTACCAGCGGACGGTGACGGGCCAGGTGAAAATTTCGGGATTTACGTCCCAGACAATGTAGTTCAGCATATCTGATTGAATTTTATTCGTTTTTGTCGGCGGAACAGCCGTCGCCGTCCGCACTGTCCTTGCCGAAGAAGCGGCGTGTGGCATTCCGCACGCGTCCGCTCAGCAGCAGAATCGACAGCATGGTGGGGAAGGCCATAAGGGCGTAGAACAAATCGCACATTCCTACGGCAGCCTCAATCGGGACGATTGCGAACACCACCAGTGAGGCCAGGAATAGGTAGAGGTACCAGCGCGAACGAGCCGAAAAGGTAGGAGGCACAGGTAGACCCGTAGAAGGAATATGAGAACATAGACGACAGCGCGAAGCACAGCACAATGAACATGAGCATGTATTCGCCGCCGGGAATTCCGGTACCGAAGGCTTTCACGGCCACTTCCAGGCCCTTGACGCCCTGGATTGCAGCCAGGTCGGGCACGCAGAGCATAATGGCCACGGCGGTCAGCGTGCATACCAGACCCGAGTCGACGGCCGGTCCGAGCATGGCTATAAGCCCCTCGCGTACAGGTGAATTGTTGCGCGACGCACCGTGCATGATTGATGCTGTTCCGATACCGGCGTCGTTCACCAGGGCGGCGCGGCGAGCACCGATAATGGCGATGCCGGCCAGGGCGCCGAATCCGGCCCTGAGGTTGAACGCCTCGCTGAAAATGTTTCGGAACACGGCGGGCACATCGCCCAGATGCGAGAGGATGATGTAGAGCACCATCACAAAGTAGATTCCCACCATGAAGGGCACCATGACGGATGCCACGTTGGCGATGCGGCGGATGCCGCCGAGAATCACCACTGAAACCACGGCGGCGATGGCTATGCCGAACAGCAGACGGCAGGTCTGGTCGTTGCTGAGTCCGACAAGACCACCCGCGGAACTGAGGAAACTGCTTGATTCGATGCCCTCAGGGGTGGAGAAGGTCGAGATGAAGGCCTCGGTCAACTGGTTGGCGTTCATGATGCAGAGCGTGCCGAACAGGCCGGCCACGGCGAAAAAGCGTGCCAGCGGCTTCCAGCGCTGCCCCAGACCGAGCGTTATGATATGCATCGGGCCGCCCTGGGGTGCACCCGTGTCGTCACGGCCCTTGTACATGATTGCCAGAACGCCTTCGTGATATTTCGTAGCCATGCCCACAAGGGCGCTGACCCACATCCAGAAGATTGCGCCCGGACCGCCCGTAACCAGAGCGATGGCCACACCGGCGATGTTGCCAAGGCCCACGGTGGCCGCGATTACCGAAGCCAGGGCCTGAACTGATGAAATCTGGCCGTTGCGGGCGTCGTTTTTCTTGCGCAGTTCGCCAATCGCGGCCGGCAGACGGCGCAGGGATACGAATCCGGAGGACAAGAACAGATATATTCCGCCGCCGATGAGGAGAAAGAACAGTGGATAACCGCACAGAAAGTCGGCCACTTCCACAATATATTTACCGAATTGCTCGAGCATTTGAATCAGGGGATGGAATTCGAGTACAAAGTTAAGAAAAAAAACAACCCCGCGCAACCCGCAACCGTTGCCTGGGCGCGGCATAGAATGGAGCCGTGGCGTATCTTAGGGCAGTAATTCTGCGGAATAAATTTCATCCGAAGACGTGCATATTTGCTTATCTTTGCCCTATCCGGCGGAGGAGAAATACCGCCGGATAAGAAAAGTGTCACACTTTCTTTCTCGGCAAGACGAATCGCCAATTCACAAAAGGACTGAGAAAAAGTGAGATTGGACGCTCTTTCTGAATTTGTCGCAACTGTATCATGCGGCCGCTGTGGCCGTATCCTGACATAGACAAATCCGGAGGGGCAGTTTATTCTACCCTCACACATCATTCAGTCCGTGGCTTTGGCGAGCCTGTCTTGCTATGATGGAGGTGCGATGAATTCCCCTCTTTTCTTTTTCCATAATTTAATGCCACATTCGGGAATCATGAGGCACCGATTGCTCCTTATGCCGGGGAGCATGGCCGCGCGTAGGCCCAGATGGCAATGGAACTGAAATACGACGAACTTGCAAAACTCAAGGCACTGCTGGATTCCGGAGTGCTGACACAGGACGAGTTTGACGCCGAGAAGCGAAAGATACTTGGTGCGCCGGACGAACCGGCGACGCGCCACCCTGTTTCCCTGTCCGGAATCTTCCGGCACGGAAAGGAGACGGCCCGGGACCTTTCGGAGGCCGAAAGCCGGATGATAAGCCACGGTGCAGCAATCGGCGTAGTCCTGGCGGTGGTCTCAATGCTTGTCGCCGCCCTGTTCATAGCCATCCTGCTAAGTTAAGGGCTCCGCCTCGCCGTAAAAAAGCCCCTGGAGGCGCGGAGAAAAGCCGCATGGCCTCCCGTGGATGGGCGGCAAGGTGAAACAATGCAAGAAAAAATTATTGGGACGATTAAATCAAAGCGGCTGTATCGCAATTGCGA
>CAJJOO010000096.1 GCA_905193395.1 uncultured Porphyromonadaceae bacterium | reverse complement strand
CTTGGCGTTGTCGTTAGCGGCCTGCATTGCCATGACGCGCGCGGCCTGTTCGGAAACGCGGTTTTCGACAAATATTTCCTGCATGACGGCCAGCAGATACATCGGCAGGACGCTGTTGAAGATGTGCTCGGCGTCGGGCTCGAAGAAGCATGGACGTGCCGAGCCTTCGCCGGCGGTGCCGAAAGCATCGGGCGAGACGGGCAGCAGGCGGTCTGCCGCGGGTACCTGACGTCCGGCACTGATGTAATTCATATATACCACCTCGACGGCGTCGGCGGCATGGCTCAGGAAGCGGTCGCGGAGCGAGAATTCAAAGTCGCGCACGGCGGTGCCGGAACTTTTGGAGTCGACACCGGAGGGGAGCGACACCTCGATGCCGTCTTTGAGGGCCAGACGGGCCACGGCCTTGGCCATCTTGCGTCCGACAGGCACTACGGTAATCTGAAGCGAGGCACCGTAGCGCGAACGCAGGTCGGCGACGTGTTCCTCGAGGAATTTGACGAGGTTCACGTTGTAGGCACCGCACAGACCGTCGTCGCTGCCCAGAATCACCACCGTGAGGTGCGACACCGCGGCGGGAGCCTCGGAGAGCGGGGAGGTGAAGGAAGCGTCGGTCGAGAGAAGGTTGGCGATGATGCTTTCGATTGTCGACCGGTAGGGTCTGAGCCGGCGCAGCGCCCCCTCGGCCTTGTGCATCTTGGCCGAGGAAATCATCTTCATCGCACCGGTGATTTTCTCGGACGATGCAACCGAACCGATTCGGCCTTTGAGTTCTCGTAGCGTTGCCATTTACTATGGTGGTTTTTAGAATTGACCTGTAATCTGATTGGCTGCCTCAGCGATTTTGGCGGTGACGTCGTCGGTAAACTTGCCGGCCATGATATCGTCGAGAACGTCCTTGTACTTGGCTTCGAGCAACTGGACGAACTGTTTTTCAAACTCTGCCACCTTGTCGAGGGGCACATTGCCCAGCAGACCGTTCACGCCGCAGTAGATCTGTGCAACCTGTTCGGCCACGGGTACCGGATGATACTGGGGCTGGATGAGGAGGCGTTCGTTCTTTCGGCCCTTGTCGATGACGGCAGCGGTCACGGCGTCGATGTCGCCGCCGAATTTGGTGAACGATTCGAGTTCGCGGAACTGTGCCTGGTCGATTTTCAGTGTACCGGCCACCTTCTTCATGGGTTTGATCTGAGCGTTACCGCCCACACGCGAAACGGAGATACCCACATTGATTGCGGGACGGATGCCGCGGTTGAACAGCGCGGTCTCGAGGTAAATCTGTCCGTCGGTGATTGAAATCACATTGGTGGGGATGTAGGCGGACACGTCGCCGGCCTGGGTCTCGATGATGGGAAGGGCCGTCAGGGAGCCGCCGCCTTTCACCAGGGGTTTGAGGGGGGCGGGCAGGTCGTTCATCGAAGCGGCGATTTCGGGGTTGTCGATAATCTTGGCGGCACGTTCCAGCAGACGCGAGTGTAGATAGAAGATATCGCCGGGGTATGCCTCTCGGCCGGAGGGACGCTTGAGAATCAGCGAAATCTCGCGATAGGCAACGGCCTGCTTCGAGAGGTCGTCGTAGACGATGAGGGCGTCGCGGCCGGTGTCGCGGAAATATTCGCCGATGGCCACGCCGGCAAAGGGCGAATAGTAGCGCATGGAGGCCGAGTCGGCAGCAGTAGCGGCAACGACCACTGTATAGTCCATGGCGCCGTATTTGCGCAGTGTCTCGACAGTAGCGGCTACGGACGAGGCTTTCTGGCCGATGGCCACATAGATGCAGTAGACGGGCTTGCCGGATTCGAAATTCTGACGCTGGTTGATGATGGTGTCGATTGCGATAGCGGTCTTGCCAATCTGGCGGTCGCCGATGATAAGTTCGCGCTGTCCGCGGCCGATGGGCACCATGGAGTCGACAGCCTTGATACCGGTCTGGAGGGGCTGGTTCACGGGCTGGCGGTAGATAACTCCGGGGGCCTTGCGTTCCAAGGGCAGACGCATGAGCGAACCCGAGATGGGGCCGCGACCGTCGATAGGCTCGCCGAGAACGTTGATTACGCGGCCCAGCAGCCCCTCGCCCACAGGGATTGAAGCGATTTCGCCGGTGCGCTTGACGTTCATGCCCTCGGTTACCTTGTCGACATTGTTGAGCAGGATGACGCCGACGTTGCTTTCCTCGAGGTTGAGGGCCACGCCTTTGACGCCGTTTTCAAACTCGACGAGTTCGTTGGCGCATACGTTGTCGAGTCCGTAGACGTGGGCAACGCCGTCGCCCACCTCGAGGACCTGGCCTACTTCCTCGAAACTTACTTTCGAGTTGACGCTTTCGAGTTGTTGTTTTAAGACTTCTGATATCTCGCTTGGATTAATCATTGCGGGCTGAAATTCTGAGTGGGAGTTAAAATATTAAGAGAGGAGTGACAGACGCAGTTCCTTGAGGCGGTCGCTGACGGAAGCATCGAGGCGCTCGTTGTCGATATTGACCACGAAGCCGCCGATAATCGACGGGTCAATGGCGGTCGAGAACTCCATGGAGGCGCCGTGGAGATGAGCATTGACGATTTCCTTGATCCGGTCAAGGAGCGCGGGAGCGAGTGGCACGGCCGAGACCACGGTGACAAGACGGATGTTGTTGCAGCGGCGGTACTCGCGGAGGTAGGCGCGTGCGATGTCGCCGGCCATGTCGACGCGGCGGTTACGGACCAGGAGTCTGAGAAAGTCGGCAAACGTAGTGTCCTGGGCGGAAGCCCCGGCGGCGGTATCAAGCAGCGCCACTTTGTCGCTGTCGGCCACAAAGGGGTTCGCAATGGTGGCGTGGAGGCCGGGTTCGGTTTCGAACGCCTTGGCCAGCGAGCCCATCATTGAATAGAGCGCCTCGGCACGGCCACGTTCGAGAGCCACCTCGTATAGCGCCTTGGCATACCGGCGCGGGATCAGACCTTCGTTCATTTCTCGGGGTTATTTTTTGCTTTCGATTTCGTCGAGCAGGGTGTTGACGAGTTTTTCCTGGTTCTTGTCGTCCTTCATCTGTTGCTGAACCACTTTGGAGGCGATGTCGAGGGCAAACTCGCTGACTTGGTTGCGGAATTGGAGTTGTGCTTCTTTTTGCTGCTGCTGAATCTGCAGTTTGGCGTTTTCCATTACTTTCTGCGCCTCAACCTGGGCACTGGAGCGTGCCTCCTCGATAATCTGGGTCTTGATGCGGTCGGCATCGCGGAGCATGTCGGCCTGCTGGCGACGTGCTTCGTTGATGACGTCCTGAGCGCTCTGACGGGCGTTATCGAGTTGTTGCTTGGCGCTTTGGGCATATTCCACTCCCTTGTCGATAAGGTCTGCGCGTTTGTCGACAGATTTCAGGATGACGGGCCAGGCGAATTTCCACAGGATGAGGAAAAGCACGGCAAAGGACACGAACATCCAGAATACCAGGCCGAAATCAGGGGTGAATAGTTCCATTGTTTAATGCAGTGGCTTGATGGAAAGAAGCGGAATCAGATGAAGAGGGCCAGGATGCAGACGATAACGGCAAAGAGAGCCACACCTTCGATAAGGGCGGCGATAACAATCATGTTACTGCGGATGTCGCCGGCTGCCTCGGGCTGACGGGCGATGGCTTCCATTGCGGAGCCGCCGATTTTGCCGATACCGATACCGGCACCGATGGCTGCGATTGCTGCGCCGATTGCTGCGCCGATTCCAGAGAGATTGATGGCCTGAGCGGCTACTTCCTGTGCTAATGCTAAGAATCCTAACATAATGTTGAGTTTTTAGAGGTTATTTTTGTTTTATTGTTTATAATCGTTGTTATTGAGCGGCGGCCGGTGCGGGTGCTGTAGTCTGTTTGTTTTCTTCTGTTTTCCCGTCTTTCTTTTCCTCATCCTTCTTGTGTTCCTTCTCGCGGGCAAGAGAGATGAATATGGTGGACAGCATGGTGAAGACGTAGGCCTGGATGAAACTTACCAGCACGTCAATCAGCAGCATGAACACCGAGAAGAGGATGGAGACGACCGTGGTCATGTGGCCGACGGCGGGGCTGATTGCAGCGAAGATGAAGATGAGCAGTGTAAGTACAATCACAATCATGTGGCCGCCCATCATGTTGGCGAAAAGACGCACGGTCAGGGCCGCCGGTTTTGTGAAGATACCGAAGATTTCAATCACCTGCATGATGGGGAGAGGGAACTTGAGCCAGATGGGCACATCGGGCCAGAGGATTTCCTTCCAGTAGTGCTTGGTGCCGTTGAGGTTTGTCACCAGGAATGTGAAGATGGCAAGCACCAGTGTCACGGCGATGTTGCCTGTGAGGTTGGCGCCACCGGGGAACACCACAATCAGGCCCAGGAGGTTCATCACCAGGATAAAGAAGAACACCGAGAGCAGGTAGGGGGCGAACTTGGGCGCCTCGGGGCCGAGGGTGGCCTTGATCATGTCGTTGTAGATGAACGTGACTACGCTTTCGACGGCGCCGAGGCCCTTGCGCGGAGCCTTGAATTTGCGCGTGCGGTGGAAACGGGCCAGCCACAGGAAGATTCCAACAATCAGGACAACGGTGATGAAGATTGCGAAAACATTCTTTGTGATGGAGATGTCGAATGGCTTGTATTCCTTACCGTCGCGGATTTCGACAATCTTGCCCTTGTAGGGGCTGTCCTTGCCGGCAATCCGGAACTCGACACCGCCGTCATTATATGCCTGTCCGTCGGTGACACGTGCGGACGAGAAGCAGTGGAAGCCGCCGTCCTTGTCCCAGACCAGCACAGGCAGCGGGATGCGCTTGTGGTGGTTGAAGGGAACCTCCCAGCCGTAACCGTCGCCGAGGTGTTCGAAAATGATTTCCTTGGCGTCAATCTGTCCGTCCTCGCCGTGGCTGTCGCCGGATTCGGCGGCACGGGCGACCGACAGCAGTGTGGCGGCCAGGGTCATCAGCAATATTGAGATATAGCGCATCATTTCGTGACGGGATTAATACAGGCAAACGGACACTACGTTATTGTCGATGTCGGCAATGCCGCCATCAATGGCGCGGGAGGCCCGGCTTCCGTCGGGGAGAGTGTAGACGATATCGCCGCTGACAAGGGTCGACACCAGAGTCGCATGGTTCTGCAACACGGTGAATGAGCCCATTGCGCCGGGGAGGGTGACGGCGGTCACCTGTCCCTCGAACAGCACTTCTTCGGCCGAAATAATCTTGAGTGTCATCATTTGCTGGGTGGGAGATTTTATTTAACGGAAGCGAGGAGTTTCTTGCCTTTCTCGATGGCGTCGTCGATGGTGCCGACGTTGAGGAATGCCTGTTCGGGGTATTCGTCCATTTCGCCGTTGAGAATCATCTTGAAGCCGCGGATGGTTTCGCTCAGGGGAACCAGCACGCCGGGGAGGCCGGTGAACTGCTCGGCAACGTGGAAGGGCTGCGAAAGGAAACGCTGGGCGCGACGTGCGCGGGCCACGACGAGTTTGTCCTCGTCGCTGAGTTCGTCGACACCGAGGATGGCGATGATATCCTGGAGCTCGTTGTATTTCTGGAGGAGTTGCTTGACGGCCTGAGCGGTGTTATAGTGTTCTTCGCCCACGATGTTGGGATCAAGGATACGCGAGGTGGATTCCAGCGGGTCGACGGCGGGATAGATGCCCAACTCGGAAATCTTACGCGAGAGCACGGTGGTTGCGTCAAGGAAACTGAATGTTGTGGCGGGAGCGGGGTCGGTAAGGTCGTCGGCCGGCACATAGATGGCCTGCACCGAAGTGATGCTTCCCTGCTTGGTAGACGTGATACGCTCCTGGAGGTTACCCATCTCGGATGCAAGCGTAGGCTGATAACCTACGGCCGAAGGCATACGGCCGAGAAGGGCCGACACCTCGGAACCTGCCTGGGTGAAACGGAAGATGTTGTCGATGAAGAGGAGCACCTCCTTACCGCCACCCTCGCTGTCGCGGAACTGCTCGGCTACGGTAAGGCCGGAGAGCGCCACGCGGAGACGTGCGCCCGGCGGCTCGTTCATCTGGCCGAACACCAGGGTTGCCTGCGACTGGTTCACCTCCTTCATGTCAACGTCCTTGAGGTTCCATTCACCTTTCTCCATTCCCTCCTTGAACTTGTCGCCATATTTCATGACGCCGCTCTCGATCATCTCCCTGAGAAGGTCGTTACCCTCTCGGG
>CAJJOO010000095.1 GCA_905193395.1 uncultured Porphyromonadaceae bacterium | reverse complement strand
GCTTGTACTTCTACGACAACCGCGTGGTTGAGTATGCCAAGAGCTTAAAACCGTCTGCCCGCGGTGAACTGGAAATTACGGATTTAAACCGTATTTACCTGGAGAACGGCGAGCTGGATGTAACACTTCTGGGACAGGGCTTTACCTGGCTCGACACCGGTACCCATGAGTCCCTGGTGGAGGCTACCAATTTTGTAAAGACCGTAGAGACCCATCAGCACCGCAAGATCGCATGTCTGGAGGAAATTGCCTACTTAAACGGCTGGATCACGAAGGAGCAGGTTCTGGAGACCTATGAGGAGTTAAAGAAGAACCAGTACGGCCGCTACTTAAAAGATGTTCTGGACGGCAAATATATCGACAAGCTGCACGGCAACGACATGAAATAAGGCCGGAGCCAGCAAACCAAAAGAAAAGAGGAACAGATCATGACTATCATCGTAACAGGCGGCGCCGGTTTCATCGGCTCCAACTTCGTTTACCATATGTTAAACAAGTATCCGGATTACCGGATCGTGTGCGTGGACTGCCTGACCTACGCAGGCAACTTATCCACCCTGGAAGAGGCATTAAAAAATCCGAACTTCCGTTTCTGCAAGATCAACATCTGCGACCGCGAAGCCATTTACAAGCTCTTTGAGGAGGAGCACCCGGATATCGTGGTGAACTTCGCGGCAGAGAGCCATGTTGACCGTTCCATTGCCAATCCCCTGGAATTCGCCAGGACGAATGTGCTTGGGACACTGTCGCTGCTTCAGTCGGCCAACGAACACTGGCGTTCAAAACCAGAGAAATATAAAGGCAAACTGTTCTACCACATCAGCACCGACGAGGTTTACGGGGCGCTGGAATGTGACCGGCCGGAGGGCACGGAGGCGCCTTTCACGACAGCGGCATCGTCGCGCGGCGGCCACAAAGCATTCGGCACGGCTTTCTTTACCGAAGAAACTCCTTACGCGCCACACTCCCCCTACTCCGCCTCGAAAGCGTCGGCCGACCATTTCGTGCGCTCGTTTGCCGACACCTACGGCATGCCGGTGATAATCACCAACTGCTCAAACAACTACGGCCCGTACCAGCATCCCGAGAAACTGATTCCGCTGTTCATCAACAATATCGTGAACAACCGTCCGCTACCGGTGTACGGCCGCGGCCTGAACGTGCGCGACTGGCTGTATGTCGAGGACCACGTCAAGGCCATCGACCATATCCTGCACCACGCAGCGCCCGGCAGCAAATACAACATCGGAGGGTTCAACGAATGGCGTAACATTGACCTGATAACATTGCTTGCCGACACGGTAGACAAGGCTTTGGGACGTCCGGAGGGACAGAGCCGCGCACTGATTACATATGTTGCCGACCGTCCCGGACACGACCTGCGCTATGCCATCGACTCGCGGAAACTGCAATCGGAACTGGGCTGGGAACCCTCGCTGCAATTCGAGGAAGGTCTGGGAAAGACAGTGGCCTGGTACCTTGCCAACGAAGAATGGCTGCGCGGCGTGACCTCAGGCGACTACATGAAGTATTACGAGCAAATGTACGGCAACCGCGGTTAAGAAACTGCGCTTTCAGCGAATATATTCGGAAAGATAATCAGCGGCGGTGCGGCGCACGTCGAAGGTCCGGCGTACGTAAGCGACGGCGGCCGAAGTGCTGTCGGGATTCCCGCAGCGTCCGGCGGCGCTGAGGATGGCGGCCGCGAAATCGGCATCGTCGTCCAGGCGGAATATATCGCCGAAGCGGCCATTATCGACCACCTCGACCAGAGCGGGCAGATTGCTTACGGCCACGGGGACACCGGCGGCCATAGCCTCGGCCACAGTGAGGCCGAAACCTTCAATCCGCGAGGGCTGGACGAGAACATCGTAGTCGGCAAGATGCTGCCAGAGCCATTCCTGGGGGCGCGAGCCGAGAACACGGGCATAATCGCGCAGACCTCCCGAAGCAATCATGTTTTCGAGGCGAGAGGCATCGCTGCCATCGCCTACAAAATCAACAACGGCATCGACGCCTTCGGAACGGAGACGACGCAGGGCGGCAACAGTGAGATCCTGACCCTTGATGTCAAAACTGACACGTCCCAACTGCAATATGCGCAGGGGTGTCGCGGCGTGACGGGAATCGCGGACGGCAAAACGGTCACTGAGGATACCGTTCATCACCACGCGGGCATCAAGGCCTGTAATCCGCCTGATATCGGCGGCGACCTCGTTGGATATGGCGAAAAGCCGCATGCCGGGGCGGAAATACGGCGCGAGTTCCGGACGGCATGAAGTGTGATGAGTTACGAAACGCTTCCCGCCGATGAATCCCGGCACCAGCGAGGGCATATTCACGCCATGAAAATGAATCACACCGCCGCGAGAGGATGCAAGAACGGCCCAGAGGCGGATAACAGGGAGGGGATTACGGGAGCGGGGACGCCGACCGACGGCATGAAACTTCACGGCAGGAGAAAGCATGGAGCGAAGCCTGGGAGAGACCTCGTCGTTTATGACGACAAAGTGAACATCATGCCCGGCCGCTGCCTGTTCATTGGCGATATTGACGGTCATTGTCTCGATGCCGCCAAACTGCAAGGTCCATACAACGTGGTAAATCTTCATAAGCGAAAAAGCGCATTTCGGAGAGCAAAGTTAGCACTTTTTGCAGCATCCGCAAAGTTTTTTGAGGGCGTTATGAGCGGGTCCGACAATAAATGTTAACATATCGGGCTATGAGATAGGAAATTGGGATTAAATATGCAGCAATAATCGCGTCAGGAGGCAATAAAAGGCACATAAGGCCGTTTAATAAATATTAAATTATGGAACACGTAGCGATATTCCTGAAAACCCTGGCCGGAGGCGGCGCCGAGAAGCAAGCGACACTGCTTGCCAAGGTGCTGAGCGACAGTTATGCCGTTCACTGCATACTGTGGACGGACGCGGGTCTGGAGCCTCGTTATGCCGAAATCCTGGACCATGCGGGTGTGAAGATGCACATTTTGCGCGGCAACGCCGTGTCGAAACTGAACAGTCTGCGCAAAACGGTGGTACGCGAGAAAATCCGCGTGCTGTTCTGCTATCTGACGGCTGCCAACGCCATGGGAGCCATAGCGACGGCAGGAACGCAATGCCGGGCCGTTCCGGGTCTGCGTTCATCGAAACTCCCGCGCATGAAAATGATTTCAGACCGTTTCGTGACCAACCGCCTCACCTGTGTGACGGTGGCAAACTCGTTCTGCGGGCGTGGTGAATTCGTGAAACACGGATTCAAGGCCGAAAAAGTGCGAGTTATTCCCAATCTGATAGACCTCGGTCCGGCCGAAGCGGAAACTGCCGCCCACGAGGGCATAACGGTCATATCCGTAGGGCGGTTTGTGGATGCAAAGGACTATCCCTCGGCAATACGTGCCGTCGCACAGGCACGCCGCGAAGTGCCGTCGCTGCGATACAAGATTATCGGTTACGGCGAACTTGAAGCCGAAGTACGCGCCGAGGTGAAGAAGGCCGGAATAGAGGATATTACCGAGATACTGATAAATCCGCCGGACATAGACAGACACCTGGGTATGGCAGATATTTTCCTGATGTCCTCGGTGTACGAGGGGACCAGCAATGCCCTGCTGGAAGCCTTGCGTGCCGGGCTTGCCGCCGTAGCCACGGATGTAGGCGACAACGGCGTAATCCTGGACCGAGGCCGCGCCGGTGTTCTTGTCAATTCCGGTGATACGGAGGCAATGGCAGGTGCAATTGTCAGTCTGGTATCGGACCCGGTGAAACGCGCCGAACTGACCGCAGCCGGACGCAGGGTACTGGAAAAGACATTCTCGCCCGAATCATTTGAAAAACAATACAAACTCCTCATAACCCAAATAATCAAGTAAATGAAAATTGCAGTCATAGGGACACGCGGATTCCCCGGAATCCAGGGAGGAGTGGAAACCCATTGCGAGGAACTGTATACGCGCCTTGCGGCCAAGGGCCACGACATCACGGTGATGCGACGGGAGCCGTATGTGAACGACGGCAACCGCGTTGCCACCTGGAAAGGCGTGAAACTGGTTGATTTGCCTGCACCGCGCAGCAAGCATTTCGAGGCCATAGTCCATACCTTCCGCGCCCTGATGAGGGCCCGGCGACTGCATCCGGACATCGTGCATATCCACAATATCGGTCCGGCGCTGGTGGCGCCGCTGGCAAGGCTGATGGGAATGAAGGTGGTGGTTACGGTGCACAGTTTCAACTATACGCACAGCAAATGGGGTTTTCTGGCAAAGAACATCCTGCGGCTGGGCGAATGGACCGGCATGTCGACGGCCGCCAGCGTCATAGCAATTTCCGACACGAACTACCGGAGCCTGACCAAACGCTATCCGAAACTCAACTGCAACCTGATATATAACGGAGTCTCCGTTCCGCCCCCTACCCCGGAAAAGAATCTACTGGAAAAGTGGGGAATAGGCCGGCGGCCATATATCGTGGCCATAGGGCGTCTGACACCCGAAAAGGGATTTCACGACCTGATAAAGGCATATGCCGACGAAGGACTGGCAGACATCTGCGACCTGGTGATTGCCGGCAATGCCGACAACGAGGACGCCTATTCGCGGCGGCTGCGTGAACAGGCCGCCGAAGCCGGAGTGATTCTGACCGGTTTCATCAAAGGCGAGCCTATGCGGCAACTGATGTCCAACGCCTCGCTGTTTGCCATCACATCATATAACGAGGGCCTGCCGCTGTCGCTGCTCGAAGCGATGGCCTACGGACTGGATGTGGTATCGAGCGACATCGAGCCCTGCCGCCTGCCGATGCTTGAAGATAGCGACTATTATCCATGCGGAGACACCGCTGTACTCGGGAAAAAACTGAGGGAGAAGATTTCCAGTCCCACGCGCCGGACCTATGACCTCACACCGTTCGACTGGGACAACATCGCGGAGCAGACCGCCGGAATATACAAATCACTGGCCCGCTAAAATAGCGCAAAGGTGCAGACATAAGCGCCGGAATTCGGCAAAATTTATTATCTTTGCGGCACGAACACATATCATAAAACTAATCCATATAAAATGGCAACAAAACCGTTTAAATATCAGCCCATGTTTCCGCTGGGTCCTGATACCACAGAGTACTACCATCTGACTTCGGACTATGTCAAGGTCGAGGACTGGGGCGGACACAAATTTCTGGTAATTGACCCCGAGGCGCTGACCGTTCTGGCGCGTCAGTGCACGCACGACAATGCATTCATGCTGCGCCGCGAGCACAATGCCATGGTCGCGAAGATTCTGAGCGACCCCGAAGCAAGTGAAAACGACAAATTCGTGGCACTCACTATGCTGCGCAACGCCGACGTGGCCGCCAAGGGCCAACTGCCTTTCTGCCAGGATACCGGTACGGCTATCGTACACGGCGAAAAGGGCCAGAACGTCTACACCGGCGCCGACGATGCCGAATACCTGTCGCACGGCGTCTACCTGACCTACACCACCGACAACCTGCGTTACAGCCAGAACGCCCCGCTGACAATGTACGACGAGGTGAACACCGGCTGCAACCTGCCCGCACAGATTGACATACACGCCACCGAAGGCGACGAATACCACTTCCTCTTCGTGGCCAAGGGGGGCGGCTCGGCCAACAAGACTTATCTGTATCAGGAAACAAAAGCGCTGCTGAATCCCGAGAAACTGATTCCTTTCCTGGTCGAGAAGATGAAGTCGCTGGGCACGGCAGCCTGCCCGCCCTACCATATCGCGTTCGTTATCGGCGGCACCTCGGCCGAAAAGAACCTTGAAACCGTCAAGAAGGCATCTGTCAAATATTATGACAACCTGCCCACACACGGCAACGAACTGGGCCACGCTTTCCGCGACGTGGAACTGGAAGGCATCCTGAAACGCGAGGCTGAACGCCTGGGCCTCGGCGCACAGTTCGGCGGCAAATATTTCGCCCACGACATCCGCGTGATCCGTCTGCCCCGTCACGGCGCCTCGTGCCCCGTGGGTCTGGGCGTAAGTTGCTCGGCCGACCGCAACATCAAGGCCAAAATCAACAAGGACGGTCTGTGGATTGAGAAACTGGATTCCAATCCCTCGGAACTGATTCCCGAAGAATACCGCAAATCCGGCGAAGGCAATGCCGTGAAGATCGACCTGAACCGTCCGATGCCCGAAATCCTGGCAGAATTAAGCAAATATCCAGTTTCGACCCGTCTGTCGCTGAACGGCACGATA
>CAJJOO010000094.1 GCA_905193395.1 uncultured Porphyromonadaceae bacterium | reverse complement strand
GAAAAGATGTAGACGAGGATGTACAACATCATGGCGGCCATGCCCAGGGTGTTGTAGGCGATGACACCGAGCATGATGTAGCCGGCCTGCGAAATCGACGAGAAAGCGAGGAAGCGCTTCATGTTGCGCTGGCGGATGGCAAAAAGGTTACCGAGGGTGATTGTGAGGATAATCAGCGCGTAGAGCATCCATTCCCATGCCTGATGGTAGAACGAGCCGAATACCTGGGCCAGAATGGCGAGGAAGGCGAACGCGGCTGCGCCCTTTGAGATTACGGACAGATAGGAGGTGACGGATGTGGGAGCGCCCTGGTAAACGTCGGCCGTCCACAGATGGAAGGGAACCAACGAGAGTTTGAAACCGATACCGGCGATGACGAAGGCAAGCGCCATAATCATCAGCGTGGACTGGGCACCGAAGGCTGCCATATAAATCTGCTGGAAGTAGAGCGAGCCGGCGATTGCGTAGACAAACGATAGACCCATCATGAACACGGCCGAGGAGAATACGGCTGTGAGCATGTATTTGACGGCGGCTTCATGGCTTTCGGAGCGGTTCTTGTCGAAGGCGACCATTGCGGCGAGGGGCAGCGAGGCACATTCGAGACCGATGACAAACACCAGGAAGTGGCGTGCGGAAACCATGAGGTACATGCCGAAGAGTGTCACGAGCAGCAGTTCGTAGAACTCGCCGCGGCGCATTATCATGAGTTCGCCGTTGGCCCACTTGATTGACTGGATGAGAACAATGACGACACCGATGTTGAGGATGTTCTTGATAGCGGAAACCACGGGCGAGGTCTCGTACATGCCGGCGAAAGCGGTGGTGTCGGCGTCCACACCCAGACAGCAGCCCAGACAGCCGGCCACGGTCACCAGAAGCATGAGGACGGTGGTGAAGACGGGCAGGGCCTTGCGGGTGGAACTCGGCATGAACGTGTCGTAGATGAACACGAGCAGGAACACGACAAGAACAGCCAGTTCCTGTTTCATTGCTAAAAATTGTGAGTAATCCATTGCTTAAATGTCCGGGTAAATTAGTTCATTCCGAGCACGGGGAAAATCTCCGGCGAGAATGTGAAGTTGATCAGATTGTTGAAGAAATTGGGGAAGCAGCCGATTGCGGCGACGCAGACGATGAGGGCGACGGTCGATACGCGTTCCCACCAGGTTGCGTCGGTGAGTGTGCGGTGATGGTCGTCCTGAACGGGGCCGAAAAGGAGTTTGCCGACAACGCGGAGGATATAGACCGCGGTGATTACAATCGAGCAGCAGGCGATGAGGGTGAAGACGAGGCGGAGGGAACCGGCGCCGGCCAGATAGTCGGCCATACCGGCCTTGAACGAGCCGACGAAAATGGTCATTTCAGCCACAAAGCCGCTGAGGCCGGGAAGACCGAGGGAGGCCATACCGGCAATCACGTAGCAGACAGAGAGATAGGGCATAATCTGCATCATGCCGCCCATTTTGGTGATTTCGCGGGTGTGCGTGCGGCCGTAAATCATACCGATGAGGGCGAAGAAGAGGGCCGTCATAAGGCCGTGCGAGAGCATCTGCATGATGGCGCCGGTCATCGCTGTCTCATTGAGCATCAGGATTGCGAAGAGCACCAGGCCGCAGTGGCTGACGGAGGAATATGCGTTGATGTATTTGAGATCGGTCTTGACGCAGGCGCAGAAGGCACCGTAGACCACCGAGATACCGGTGAGGATAAGGAAAATCCACGAGAGTTCGTGTGCAGCCTGGGGCATTGTGTAGATAGCAACGCGGAAGCATCCGTAGCCGCCGAGTTTCATCAGCACGCCGGCGTGGAGCATAGAGACTGCCGTGGGGGCCGAGGCATGACCGTCGGGCGACCATGTGTGGAAGGGGAACATGGCGCCGAGGACACCGAAGCCCACAAATGTCATCGGGAACAGGAAGGACTGCCATCCGTGGGGAATCGAGGCGTTGTGCACGATTTCAAGGAGGTTCCAGGTCAACTGGCCACCTTCGGGAGCGGAATGGTAGTAGATGCCGATAAGGCCGAGCATCAGGAAGGCCGAGCCGCCCATGAGCATCAGGGTGAGTTTCATTGCCGAATAGTTCTTGTTGCCCGAACCCCAGACGCCGATAAGAAGGTACATGGGGATGAGGGCCACCTCGTAGAACATGAACATGGTGAACATGTCGATGGAGATGAAGAAACCGAATACACCTGTGCTCAGCAGGATGAGCCAGAGGAAGAATTCCTTGGGCTGCTGAATGGTCCACGAGGCGAATGAACCGGCAAAGACGATAATCGACGAAAGCATGAGCATTGCAATCGAGATACCGTCCACGCCAACGGCAAGATGGATGTTGAGTGGTTCAAACCACATCCACGAACCGGTAAAGAGCATGGGGTCGGCATTGCCGGCGGCGCGCATCTGGAGATACTGCACCAGCACCACCGTCGAGAGGGCGATGAGGCCCAGCGAGCCCACGACGGCCACCGCACGGATTTGCTTGATGTTGCGGCACAGCGCCAGCAGCCCCAGCATCACCAGCGGGATGACTACAAAGTAGATTAATATATTTGAAAACATAGTTTATTACTTTTTCGGGTTGATTGGCACGTGATGATTAAATCAGGCAAAGGACGGTGATTGCGCCGAGGAGGAGTGCGCCGATGATGTAGAACCAGACATAGGTCTGTACCTGGCCGCTCTGGAGGGGCTTGATGGCGTTCGAGGCCTTGTTGGTGATGAGGGCCAGCGAATCCATGGTTCCGTCGATGATATGACGGTCAAACCATGCCAGGGGACGGCAGACTCCGGCGAAGATGATGCGGTGGGTGATGAACTGATAGAGTTCGTCCCAATAGAAGCGGTGGAAGCACCATGTCCAGAGGTTGGGGAAGAGGCGGCGCATACGCTCGGGCAGCGGGTTTTCCTTGCGGTACATCACCATGGCGATGAGAATCGAGACGACGGCCACGATGAGGCTGATTGTAGCCACGCCCCAGTCGAAGTGGGCCATGAAGTCGTAAGGTTTGCCGTTCCAGGAGACGAGTTCGCCGAAGGGGATGAAACCGGCCACGCAAGAAACAGCGGCGAGGAATACCAGAGGCAGGCTCATGGTCCAGGGCTGGTCGTGGGGAGCGTGGTGGCCTTCGGGAATCTTATGTTCCTTCCACCAGAAGATGAGGAAGTAGAGACGGAACATGTAGAAGGCTGTCAGACCGGCTACGAGCGACATCCAGATGTATACCAGGATGCTGTAGTTTCCGGCGGCGCTGAGAATCTCGTCTTTCGAGAAGAAGCCCGAGAAGGGAATGATACCGGCGATTGCCAGACAGCCGATGAGGAATGTCCAGTGGGTTACAGGCATGTATTTGCGCAGGCCGTGCATGGCGGTATAGTCGTTGGAGCCGATTGCGTGGATGAGGGCGCCGGCGCCGAGGAAGAGGAGGGCCTTGAACATGGCGTGCGTGAACAGGTGGAACATCGATGCCATGTAGCCGAGGCCTTCGTGGAACTCGGGGCGTGCGACGCCGAGGGAAACCATCATGAAGGCAATCTGCGAGATTGTCGAGAAGGCCAGGACGCGCTTGATGTCAATCTGGGTGCAGGCAACCATCGCGGCATAGAAAGCCGTGACGGCACCGACCACGGTGATGATGACCAGGGCGCTGTTCTCCATCAGATAGAGGGGGAACAGACGTGCCACCAGGTAAACACCGGCGACCACCATTGTGGCGGCGTGGATAAGGGCCGAAACGGGTGTGGGGCCTTCCATGGCGTCGGGGAGCCAGATGTGCAGGGGCAGCATGGCCGATTTACCCATACCGCCGACGAAAATCAGCACCAGCGCCCAGGTCAGCACCGAGGCACCCATGAACATGGGGGCGGGGTTGCTCTGGAAAGCGGCGAGGATGGCCTTGGGAGTGGCCTCGTCAACGCGGAAGGTATCGGCGATACCGGCCACAGGCGACGATGTCAGCGACATGAAGTCGAAATGCTGGGTATAATAACTGAGGACGAGAATACCGATGAGGAAGCCGAGGTCGGCGAAACGTGTCACGATAAATGCTTTCTTGGAAGCGGACACGGCCGAGGGCTTGGTGTAGTAGAAACCGATGAGGAGGTAGGACGAGGCACCCACAAGTTCCCAGAAGATATACATCTGGAAGATGTTGGTTGCCACAACCAGACCGAGCATCGAGAAACTGAAAAGAGACAGGAAAGCGTAGAAGCGCTGAAAACCCTTTTCATAGACGCCGTGATGGTCGCGCATATAGCCGAGGCTGTAGACATGGACCATGAACGAGATTGTGGTGATGACCACAAGCATCATTGCCGAAATGGGGTCGAGCAGGAAACCGAGGCTGATGGTCAGCGAGGGAGTGAACTGCAGCCACTCCTGGTTGAAAACAATGTGCTGGAGGCGTTCGCCGGCTTCGTTGATGAAGCAGGGGGCACCGCCGAAGAAGTAGGTGTAGGCCGTATAATAGGCAAGCACAAGCACGGTGCCCATACCGAGGGTGCCGAGGGTGCCGGCCAGCGGGTGTGACATCTTCTTGCCGCAGAGGCCGAGGAAGATGAACATGAAAAGCGGAATGGCCAGGATTAAAACAGGAATCGTTTCGCCCATGACGGTTAGAATTTCATTTGGTTAAGGTCGCGCACGTCGACGTTATGGACGGAGCGGAACACATTGATAATAATAGCGATAGCGAGTGCGGTCTCGGCAGCGGCGATTGCTATGGCGAACAGGGTGAAGAACATTCCTTCCATTGCCTCGGGATAGAGGAAACGGTTGAAGATCACAAAGTTCATATCGACAGCATTGAGCATCAACTCCAGGGAGATGAGCATGGCAATCATGTTGCGTCGCGTGATGAAACCGTAGAGACCGGCGCAGAACATGATCAGCGACGGAATGAGATAGTAGACAGCGGTAATTTCCATGTCAGTAATCAACGTTTACGGGCGACGACGATGCCACCGATTATACAAGCGAGCAGCAAGATGCTGACGGCCTCGAAAGGCAGAAGATAGCCGCCGTGGCCGGTTTCGAGCATGGCGTTGCCGATGGTTTTCATGGTCGGCGCTTCCATGGCGGGTTTGGCAGCGAAAAAGGCGCTACGGGCCAGGAGTGAGTAACCTGTGACCAGAAGCATGGCAAAGGCCGCAATCAGCCCCAGGGCGCGGCGCTTCGAAGCGAGACGCTCGGAACTGTGTCCCGGATGCGACGTGAGCAGGATTGCGAAGACAAAGAGCACCACGATACCACCGGCATAGACAGCAATCTGGACGGCGCCGAGGAACTGATAGTCGAGCATGAAGTAGACCACAGCGGCGGCGAACAGAGTGAAGAGCAGGTAGGTGGCGGCACGGAGAATCTTGCGCGTGGTCACGGCGAGTACCGAGAAGATGACCATCGCCAGGGCGACAATCACATACAAGATGATACTTCCTACTGATTCCATATTGATAAAAGTTTTCGATTATTCGGGTTTGGAGTCGTTGGCGGCGGCGCGGGCAGCCTTGAGAGCGGCGGCCTTTTCGAGGGCGGCGCGGATTTTGGCTTCCTTGACGGGGTCGCCGGCAGCGGCGGCAAGAGCCTTTGCGGCGGGGTCGCCGGCAGCCGGGGCTGCGGCAGGAGCGGGAGCAGCAGCGGAGGCGCCTTCGGCGGGAGCGGCTGCAGCAGCCTTGGCAGCGGCGGCCTTGGCCTTGGCGGCGGCTATGCGTGCCTCGCGTTCGGCGGCCAGACGGGCCTTTTCCTCATCGCTGAGTTCGGGCTCGGGCTTTTCGGGCAGATAATTGAGTTTTTTCACCAGTTTCGAGCGCGTGAACACGGCCTGCTCGAAATCGTTGCTGAAACGCAGCGCGCCGGTGGGACACGATATCACGCAGAGGTTGCAGAAGGTGCAACTGCCCAGGTCGTAGATATAGTTGGCCAGTTTTTTCTTTTTGGTGCCGGCGGGTGTATCGACCATCTTGCTTTCGATGGTAATGGTGCCGTTGGGGCAGTTGCGCTCGCAGGTGCCGCAGGCTATACATTTGTGGTTGCCGTCCTTGTCGTAGATGAGTTCGAGAATGGCACGGAAACGTTCGGGCCACTTGAAAGTCTCGCGGTCCTCCGGATAACGCTCGGTTATCTTGGGAGTCACGAACTCTTTGCCGGTGACGGCCATACCCTTGACGAGGGAGGCGATACCGGTGCCCAAGGATGAAAAGTAATCTTTTACACTACCCATTGAATGAATTTATCGATAATGATTTTGAATATTCGTGGAGTATTAGTCTCGCACCTGGCCTCCGACAATGTCGAGAAGTTCGGGGGTGATGGATTGCTGTCTCAGTTTGTTTTATTCGAGGCG
>CAJJOO010000093.1 GCA_905193395.1 uncultured Porphyromonadaceae bacterium | reverse complement strand
TTCCAGAAAGTTCTCGTCAGACTCATTAGAAGAACCGCTCCCGAAGTCATGATTTCAGATGGTTTTTTCCAATGGACATACGCTCCGTTATTGGTGAGGATGTTTAGCAACAGAACAATAAAACATGTCATGTGTTATGAGAGAACGCCTCACACAGAACGAAATGCCGGTAAATTACGAACTCTATACCGTAAGTTTGTTTCCAGATGGATTGATGGCATTGATTGTAACGGCTCGTTGACGGCCGCTTATATAAGGAATTCCTTGAATTATGGAAAACCTGTCGCATTTGGACATATGACTGCTGAAACTTCCGGGATTGCAGAACGCGTCAGCAGTGTAACCTCAGAGCAGTTGAAAGAGGTTCGTGCACGATTTGACTTGAATGGACTCACGTTTTTATATTTAGGTCAACTCATACCTCGAAAAGGTATAATGGAACTATTACAGGCCTGGAAGATAGCAGACCTTAAAAGTTCTAAATTACTGCTTGTCGGTGATGGCAAACAAAAAGAAGAAGTCCTTGACTTTATAGCCCTCCATCACCTCACAAATGTAGTGGTTACCGGCCCCATCAATTACGATAACCTTGGGCCGTATTACAAAGTAGCGGATTGTTTCATTATTCCCACACTTGAAGACAATTGGAGTCTTGTTGTGCCTGAGGCTATGGCTGCTGGTCTTCCTGTTGCTTGTTCTATATATAATGGCTGTCACCCTGAGTTGGTAAAACCTGAAAACGGTTGGATCTTTGACCCTCTAAATGTCGATGACACGGTCCACATTCTGCATACCATCTCAAAGCATCAGGATAAATTGAAACTGATGGGCGATGAGTCGAAGCGTATTGTGGGCAACCATACGCCCGAACTTGCCGGTGAAGCACTCTATAACTTGTGTATAGAAGTTCAACAAAGATAAAAATATGAAAATTACATCTTTATCACACCTGCGAGATGTATTGTTACTTGATAGTCAAAGATATAGAACGGGAGGCGGCAAAGCCGTCGTAAAAAATCTGATGATTCCGGGGTTTCGTTTCTCATTTTTTCTAAGAATATGCCAATACCTGAAATACAGAACCGGTTTTTTATATCTGCCTTTTTATATGTTACTACGACATTATAAATATAAATATGGCTTTGAAATACATCCTTCGACACATATATCTCCGGGATTCTATCTGGGGCATTTTGGAGGAGTCATTATAAATCAGAAAGCAAGAATTGGATTTAATGTCAATGTCTCTCACGGCGTAACTATCGGTAGTAATAATCGGGGAACAAAATGTGGATACCCCATAATTGGGAATAATGTTTGGATTGGTCCTGGAGCAAAAATTGTAGGCAGGATAACGGTTGGCAATAATGTGGCAATTGCTCCGATTGCTGTAGTTATTAATGATGTCCCGGATAATTGCTGTGTAGGCGGCATCCCTGCCAGAATAATATCAGAAAAGGGTGCAGGGGCGGAATATATTCAAAACCCTATTGATATTAAAGAATATGAAAAAGGAAAGCAAAATTAAAAAGGCTATTTATAGATTAGCCAACTATATAATACCGGATTCGGTATATACTCGATTAAAATTCAAAAAGAATCTGAATTATTGGCCGGATTTGAAAAAGCCGGAAACCTTCAACGAAAAACTTTGTTGGCTGAAATTGCATCATCGGGATCCGGTTATGACAATTATGGTGGATAAGGCCGAAGCAAAAAAATATGTATCTGATATTATTGGGAATGAATACGCAATTCCGACGTATGGAATATGGGAGCGTGCAGGAGATATTGATTTTGATTCCCTCCCGGACCGATTCGTAATGAAAGGGACCCATGACAGTGGTCGAGTGATTGTATGCACCGATAAAAAGCAATTAGACATAAACCGCGCTCGCGCTGAGATGTCCGAGAGTCTTAGCCGAGACTTCTATGCGATTACTCGGGAGTGGCCCTATAAGAATGTACCCCATAGAATAATTGCAGAAAAATTCATTCAGCAAGAGGATGGCGGCTTAACTGATTATAAATTCTTTTGTTTTAACGGTTATGTCGATTGTGTGATGGTTTGTATAGACCGGCATCTCGGAAAACCAAAGTTCTATTTTTTTGATAAAGACTGGAACTTTCTTCGCCTCAACAAGCGCGGAATCAACGCACCTGAAAATTTTACACTTCCCAAGCCTGAGGGAATAGAACGAATGTTCGAGATTGCATCTGTCCTTTCCAAGGGTCATCCGTTTGTTCGCGTGGATTTATATAATGTGGATGGTAAAATATATTTCGGTGAACTCACTTTCTTTCCTGATGGTGGAGTAGATCCTAATATATTACCAGAAACTGACAGGCGTTGGGGGCAACTGACAACGATTAATAAATAAGTATGGAACTATCCTGAAAAATGTGCCTGATGTCAGGCCTTTCTGAATTTCAGGGAAAGGATAAAGTACTCGAAACGGATTGATAAATAATGCATCACAATCATTACTACACGAATATTACATTTGAAGAACGAATCAAGGATATCGTTAGAAACACATACTCATTGATCGTAGTTCGGCCTAAAAAGATAATGAGGCTGCTAATGAAGCCATCAACGATTAGCGGTCCAACGTATTTCCCCGAGAAAAAACGTCGTTCACAACGCTTGATTTTATGGGACCAAATTCGCAATATTATCTTTAATGAGGATATTGAAGAGTATTATTACCTATATGGATGCGACGTTATTTCGCGCAAAAAACAAAAAGAGTTTACTCCTTACATGAAATTTATGAGACGTAGAAACCGCTTAAATTTCAGATGTGAACATAACGCTTCATGTATATTGAGAGATAAACTGTTTTTTGGATGCGTTGCAAAAGCGTTAGGAATTAATACGCCTGACAATGTCGGTCTGACAGACCCCAGTTCTCGGTGTATAATAGACCTTTCGAATTCAAAAGTCTCAAACCTAAAGGATTTCTTAAAGGGACGGATTGGATGTTATTTTTGCAAACCTATAGACGGCGAGTGCGGTCAAGGCGTAGTGACGTTACAGATTAATGCAGGAAATCCCGAGACAGTTGTATATGCCGGGGAAGAAATTTCTTTGGAAAATCTTTCCGAGAAGTTAATGTCTACTGTATATCTTATACAGAAGAAGATAGAACAGCATCCTGTAATAAGTAAGTTATACTCCCACTCTATAAATACCAGGGAGAATCGAAGTATTCCCTTCAGTTATTAGAATTGGGAATTTAGGCAATTCTGTGGATAACTTTTCTTTGGGAGGTGTGATTGTAAATATAGATACCGATACAGGAAAACTTGAAAAATATGGTTTCATGAAATCGCAATACGGTACCATTATGGAGATGCATCCATATACAGGTATTAAATTCGAGGGAATCACATTACCGTACATAAAAGAAGCGGTAGCACAGGCAATCAGATTCCACTCATTTCTTAACCTGCACTCAATAGGTTGGGATATCGCAATAACGGAATCCGGACCATATTTTATTGAAGGAAACGATAATTGGGAAATCGATGTACAGCAAAATGCGTTGCATCCCCTGGATGTATACTTTAAAAAATATTTTTATAAGCAATGAAAAGTGTCGGCTTTATTAAAAGCAGGAAGGAGAACGAAAAACGTATCGCTCTACTGCCTGAGCATATAGACAATATCAGAAATTGTGGTTTATTATTTCTTGAGAGTGGCTACGGTCATGATTTCGGCATATCTGATGCCGAATATGCAAGTCATGGAGTAAATATGGTCTCCCGGGAAGAAGCATTGACCAAAGATATTATATGTGATCCTAAAGTCGGCGATGCAGAGTATCTCGGGAGCCTTCACAATCAATTGGTATTCGGATGGATTCATGCGGTACAAAATCGTGAAATAACAGAAAAGATTATTTCAGGAGAAAATACCGCTATAGCATGGGAGGATATGTATCAGTGTGGACGACATATTTTTTGGCGCAATAATGAGATTGCGGGAGAGGCGGCAGTAATGCATGCATATCTTTTGCATGGAATCTTTCCCTATAATACCAAAGTCGCCGTACTGGGGCGTGGCAATGTGGCGCGAGGCGCAATAAAGATCCTCAATTTCATGGGAGCGAATGTTGTGACATATGATCGCAGAACCGAGAACTTATTTCGTGAAGAATTACCGGAATATGACGTTGTCGTAAATGCCATTCTTTGGGATACGTCACGTAAGGATCATATCCTTTATAGGAATGACCTTAAAAGAATGAAACGCGGAGGACTGATTATTGATGTCAGTTGTGACCGTAACGGCGGTATTGAGACGAGTAATCCGACATCAATTGATAAGCCGATTTATAATGTGGAAGGGATTGCCCATTATGTAGTGGATCACACTCCTTCATTATTCTTTAAAACTTCATCATATGAAATCAGTAAGCAGGTATCCAGTTTCATTGATTTTCTGATTGAAGACACTTTTGAGGCTAATCCTGTTTTAAGAAATGCGATAGCAATCAGAGATGGAGTAATAATAGATAAACGTATAAATAGTTTTCAAAACCGATGTGTGGAAAAATAAGGCCTTTTATTGGATAAACATATGCAACACGATACATTGCTTCAAAGATATGCTTATGAATTAGGACAGTTGATACCTGATTCCCTTTTTGCACGCCTTAAGTATAAAAAGTCCTTTGGAAAATGGCCCAATCTGAAGAATCCGGTAACCTTTAACGAGAAACTCACTTGGCTGAAACTTCATGACCATAATCCTTTATATACGACTATGGTCGACAAATATGAGGCCAAGAAGTTTGTTGCCGGTATTATTGGAGAAGAATTCATCATACCGACTTATGGAGTATGGAATCGCGCAGAAGATATTGATTTTGATGCTTTCCCTGCCAAGTTTGTTTTAAAAGCGACTCACGACAGTGGACGTGTCATTATATGTAAAGACAAGTCCGTATTTGACAGGAACAAGGCAATCAAGGAAATGCGGGAATCCCTTCGTCGTGATTTTTATACAATTACAAGAGAATGGCCATATAAGAATGTAAAGCCTCGCATTATTGCAGAAAAACTCCTTGAGGTTTCTGAAGGGGATGAGATTGCAGACTACAAGGTTCATAATTTTAATGGTGTCCCCAAGGTAATTCTAGTGTGCCGTGACCGGTTCAAGGAATCTGGCTTAACCGAGGATTTTTTCGATACGGACTGGAAACATCTTGATGTGCGCCGCCCCGGGCATCCCAATGCAACGGTTATTGAACCTAAACCGGCCGAGTTAAATAAGATGCTTGAACTCTCAAAAAAACTTTCAAAAAGGTATCCTTTTATGAGAACCGATTTTTATTGTATAGAAGACAAGATTTATTTTGGGGAGATTACTTTATATCCAGCGTCAGCCTCTCTTCCATTCATCCCGCATATGTTTGATGATGTATTTGGCAAGTATTTGGATATAAGCAACGTACAGCCGGTTTAGAAGTACAGATTGTCAAAATTACAATAATGAAAGTCCTTTACGTTCATAATGAATATGCAAAAACCAGTGGAGAGGAGCATGCCGCAGGAGAATTGGTTGCACTCTTAAGGGAGCATGGGCATGAAGTGAGATGGTTTACCCGGAACTCTGCTGAGGTTGCGGATTCTGTTTTCGGCAAAATTAAAGCACTGGCCGCCGGGATATACAATCCATTCAGTGCCCGGAGTATTGCTGCCCTTATGGACGAATATAAGCCGGATGTAGTGCAGGTACAAAACTTATATCCGTTGCTGTCGTCCTCAATTTTTGCGCCAATAAAGAATCGTGGTATTCCGGTTGTGATGCGATGTCCTAATTATCGGCTGTTTTGTCCTCAAGGCTTGGCATTAGACCCGGATGGCAAGATCTGTCATCGCTGTTGGGGCGGGCATGAAATAAACTGCATTCGACACAATTGTATGAGTGCCTGGAATAAAAGTATCGGATATGCTCTTCGCAATGCATTTGGTCGTATTTCAGGAAATATTATAAATGGCGTGGATGTATTCATCGTTCAAAGTCAATTTCAGAAGCAAAAGTTTATTGAGCAGGGTATTCCGGCAGAACGAATAGGAATTCTTGCAGGCATATCTCCGAAACTCGAGTTGACAAAACCTGATGAAACAGGCTGCTGGGTCAGTTTTGTCGGCCGCGTCAGTGCTGAAAAAGGGATATATGAGTTTATAGAGGCGGCCCGGCAGAATCCGGATATTCCGTTTAAGGTTGCCGGTAATCTTGATTCAAATTTTAGAATGCCGGATAATTGTCCTTCGAATATCGAATTTGTAGGATTCAAGAAAAATATAGACCTCGATGAATTTTATATCAATTCACGCATTATTGTCGTC
>CAJJOO010000092.1 GCA_905193395.1 uncultured Porphyromonadaceae bacterium | reverse complement strand
CCGACAGTCGACCCGCAGACACGCACATTCGGAGTGGAAATCACCGTTCCCAACCCCGACAGCCGCATTCTGCCCGGCATGTTCGGCCGCGTTACGCTCAATCTGGGGCAGGCCAACCATGTCGTAGTGCCCGACCGCGCCGTAGTCAAGCAGCAGGGCAGCGGCAACCACTATGTATATGTATATAAGAGCGGTAAAGTGGAATACCGCCTTGTGGAGCTCGGCCAGCGGCTCGGCGACGCCTACGAGCTGCTCTCTGGCGTCGAGGACGGCGACCAGGTAGTGATAAGCAGTCAGAATAATCTCGCCAACGGCCGCGAAGTGACTCTGGCAAAGTAATCCAACACTTACTTAAACCTGAAATTTCCGCATTATGAGTTTATATGGATCAGCGGTGAAACGCCCGATCATGACTACCCTATGCTTCGTGACGGTAATCATACTCGGTCTCTTTTCACTCGCCAAACTGCCTATCGACCTCTACCCCGACATCGACACCAACACTCTGATGGTGATCACCATGTATCCGGGTGCATCGGCCGAAGATATAGAGCAAAATGTAACCAAGCCGCTTGAGAACTCGCTCAACTCAGTGGAGCATCTCAAGCATATCACCTCGCAGTCGCGCGAGAATACTTCGGTGATAACGCTTGAGTTTGAATACGGCTACGACATCGACGTACTCACCAACGACGTGCGCGACAAACTCGACATGGTTTCCTCGGCGATGCCCGATGATGCCGAGACTCCTATCATCTTCAAGTTCTCGACCGACATGATTCCCATCCTGCTCCTTTCGGTGCAGGCCGACGAGAGCATGCCGGGCCTCTACAAGATTCTCGACGACGCCGTGGCCAACCCCCTGGCACGTATTTCCGGCGTAGGCTCGGTGTCGATTTCCGGCGCGCCCAAGCGCGAGATACATATATACGTGGACCCCGCGCGCCTCGAGGCCTACAATCTCACCGTCGAGCAGATATCCTCTGTCGTGGCGGCCGAAAACCGCAACGTCCCTGGAGGCGTCTTCGACGTGGGTTCCGACACCTACGCGCTCCGCGTCCAGGGTGAGTTTGAATCCTCCGACCAGATGGCCGACATCGTCGTCGGCTCCCTCGAAGGCCGCAACATCTACCTCCGCGACGTGGCACGCATCGACGACTCGCTGGAGGAACGCACCCAGACAACCTACAACAACGGCCGCCAGGGCGCAATGATTGTGATTCAGAAGCAGAGCGGCGCCAATTCCGTGGAAATCTCAGACAAGGTGCTGAAAATGCTGCCCTCGCTTCAGAAACGCCTGCCCTCGGACGTCAAACTGGGCATCATCGTCGATACCTCCGACAATATCCGCAACACCATCGCCTCACTTGTCGAGACCGTGCTCTATGCCCTGCTATTCGTGGTCCTCGTGGTGTTCTTCTTCCTCGGCCGCTGGCGCGCGACGCTGATTATCACCCTCACCATTCCCATTTCGCTGATTGCCTCGTTCATCTATCTGGCAATCACCGGCAACTCGCTGAACATCGTCTCGCTCTCGGCCCTGTCGATTTCAATCGGTATGGTGGTCGACGACGCCATCGTGGTTCTTGAGAACGTCACGACGCACATCGAGCGCGGCTCCGACCCGAAACAGGCCGCCGTCCACGGCACCAACGAGGTGGCCATCTCCGTAGTCGCCTCCACCCTGACGCTGATTGCCGTATTCTTCCCCCTGACCCTCGTCACGGGTATGACCGGCGTCCTCTTCCGCCAGTTGGGCTGGATGGTGACCATCATGATGATTATCTCAACCGTCTGCGCCCTCTCGCTCACCCCGATGCTCTGCTCCGTCCTGCTGCGACGCACCCAGCACCATTCGCGCATCTACACTATTTTCTTCACGCCTGTCAACCGCGCCCTCGACGCCCTCGACAACGGCTATGCCCGCCTGCTGCGCCTCGTGACTTCCCATAAGACCGTCACCGTACTGCTCTGTCTCGCAACCTTCGTAGCCTCTGTATTCCTCATGAAGCAGGTCGGCACCGAATTCTTCCCCACCGCCGACGACGGACGCCTCAGCGTCAACCTCGAACTCCCCATCGGCACCCGCGTGGAAATCTCCCGCGAAGTTACCGGACGTCTCGTCGAGGAATGGCAGCGCAAATATCCCGAGATTCAGGTCCTCAACTACACCACCGGTACAGCCTCGAGCGACAACACCTTCGCCTCGCTCAGCGACAACGGCCCTCACATCGTGTCGATGAACATCCGCCTCACCGACCCCGGCAAGCGCGACCGCGGCATCGTGGAGATTGCGCGTCTCATGCGCGAGGACCTGCGCCATTATCCCGAATACAAGAAAACCCGCGTCAACGTGGGCGGCAACATGGGCGCCATGGGCGGCGAGGCCTCAATCGACTTTGAAATCTACGGCTACGACTTCGCCGAGACCGACTCGGTGGCCGCACGCCTCACCCGCGCCCTCCACGCCATTCCCGGAACCGCCGACGTGCGTATTTCCCGCGCCGACTATCAGCCCGAATACCGCGTTGACTTCGACCGCGAGAAACTGGCAATCTACGGCCTCAACCTCTCCACCGCCGCCAACTATCTGCGAAACCGCATCAACGGCCAGACCGCCTCGCGCTTCCGCGAGGACGGCGAGGAATATGACATCAAGGTGATGTACTCCCCCGAGGCCCGCACCTCCATCGCCGACATCGAGAACATCCTCATCTACAACAGCGCCGGCCGCGCCGTGCGCGTCAAGGACGTCGGCAAGGTTGTCGAGCACTACACCCCGCCCACAATCGAGCGCAAGGACCGCGAGCGCATCATCACCGTCACCACCGTGGTCCAGGGCGTGCCCATGTCACAGGTCGTCACTCAGGCCACCGAGGCCATCAACAGGATGGATATTCCCCAGGGCGTCTCCATCCAGTTGGCCGGTCAGTACGAGGACCAGCAGGATTCGTTCTCAGACCTGCTGATGCTCGCCGGACTAATCCTGATTCTGGTCTACATCGTCATGGCCGCCCAGTTCGAGAGTTACACCTACCCGGCAATCATCATGTCGTCGGTGCTCTTCGCCTTCTCGGGCGTGTTCTTCATCCTCTACCTCACGGGCCACACCCTCAACGTGATGAGCCTCATCGGCGCCATCATGCTCATCGGTATTGTGGTGAAGAACGGTATCGTCCTCATCGACTATATCTCGCTGAACCGCGAGCGCGGACTCTCCATCAAACGCGCCGTCATTGATGCCGGCCGTTCGCGTCTGCGCCCCGTAATCATGACCTCGCTCACCACCATCCTGGGCATGGTGCCTATGGCCGTGGGTTCGGGCCAGGGTGCCGAGATGTGGCGCCCAATGGGTACCGCGGTTATCGGCGGTCTCACTTTCTCCACAATCCTCACATTGTTGTTCGTACCGGTGATGTACTGCGTGTTTGCGCGTAACGGCGTCAAGGCCGCACGCCGCAAGTTGCGCAAGGCACGCCGCAAAGCACTCAAAGAAGCATGAAAGCCGTTTTTATAGCCTACGACCAGGCTCATCACGAAAGAATCATGGAAGCCCTCGACCGTAACAACTGCCGCGGTTTCACGGCATGGAACCAGGTCTCGGGCCGCGGCTCCGCCACCGGCGAGCCCCACTATGGCACGCACGCGTGGCCCTCGCTCGCCTCGGCCATCATCACCTTTGTTCCCGACGAGCGTGTGGCGCCCCTGCTGGCTATGCTACGCGCCTTTAACGACGAACGTCCGCGTCTGGGCCTCAGGGCCTTTTCGTGGACGGTCGACGGCGAGTGTCTCTGAATGCCGTATCCGAGTGCCGGCTCATCGCCGGCGCTCAGTCTATCGTATCGCGGCGGGCATAGGTGGCCGACAGTTCGGCCATTGCCGCGGAATCCAGCCAGCGGCACGGTATGATGACGATATCGGCGGCGCCGCCTCCCGTGCGGAGCACAACGCTGCCGCCGTCAATTGAATATCCCCTTGACTGCGAGGGCGGGATTTCGGCAACGGTCCCGCCTTCGCTGTCTTTTAGCGTCACCGCCTGCGGCGTCACGGTCGCTGCCGTGGCTCGCGTAAGCGCTACGATGCGCGGGTGGGTGGCGCGCCCCAGCACGGCTATCGTCATGGCCATGGGAAATATCAGCAGCAGTATCATGAATCCGACTATGGCCAGGCGGATGTCGGCCGCGAATCCCGCGGCGATGAATCCCGCGGCGGCCACGCCTACCCACCATAGGCGCCACGCCGTGCGCCGTGCGATATGACCTATATAAGCGCCGACCGGCACGCCGGATTCAGGAGCCGGGGCCGGTCGGTCGTTATTGTCGTTGTGTTGCGACATTGTCACTTGATGATGCCGTCGCGGCGCAGAAGCGCGTTGATTTCGGGGTCACGGCCGCGGAAACGACGGAAGAGTAGGGCGGGGTCTTCCGAGCCGCCGCGTTCCAGGATGTTGGTGCGGAAACTGTCGGCCGTCGCGCGGTCGAAGATGCCGTTTTCCTTGAACAGCGAGAAGGCGTCGGCGTCAAGCACTTCGGCCCACTTGTAACTGTAATATCCTGCCGCATAGCCGCCGGCGAAGATGTGGCTGAACTGCGGCGAGGTCATCGAACCTTCCACCGGCGCGAAAATCTCCACGCATTTCACGGCTTCGTTCTCGAAGGCAACGGGGTCGGTGACGGGTGCTGTGGCGGTGTGCCATGCCATGTCAAGGAAACCGAACATCAGTTGGCGCATGCAGGCGTAGGCGGCGCCATACTGCGACGAGGCCACCAGGCGGTCAACCAGTTCGGCCGGGATTGCCTCGCCGGTCTGGTAGTGACGGGCGAAGGAATCCAGGAATTCCTTTTCTGTCAGGTAGTTCTCGTTGAACTGCGACGGCAGTTCAACAAAGTCGCGGTAGACCGATGTGCCGCTCAGCGAACGGTAGGTGCCGCGGGCCATAAGGCCGTGCAGCGCGTGGCCGAATTCGTGGAGGAAGGTCTCGACCTCGTAGGGTGTCAGCAGCGAGGGAGTGTCGGCCGTCGGCTTGGTGAAGTTCATCACAATCGAAACCTGAGGACGCACATCGCGGCCGTTTTCGTCGATGTATTGCTCGCCGAAATTGGTCATCCACGCGCCGGGACGCTTCGAGGCGCGGGGGAAGAAGTCGGTGTAGATTACGCCCACGAAGTTGCCCTCGGAATCGGTCACGTCAAAGGCCTTCACGTCGGGGTGATATACCTGAATCTTATCGTTCTGCGTGAATTTCAGTCCGTAGAGGCGCGTGGCCAGGCCGAATACGCCGTCAATCACCGAATTCAGTTCAAAATACGGCCGCAGTTCCTCTTCGTCGAACGAGTATTTGGCGGCTTTCAGTTTGTTCGAGTAGTACGAATAGTCCCAGGGCATGATTTCCATGGGCTGTCCCTCGGTTTCGGTGGCGAAAGCCGTCAGTTCGGCGATTTCGTCGCGCATGGGCTGGGTGTAGGCCTCGCGCAGGCTGTTCAGCAGGTTGTAGACGCCCTCCGGATTCTTCGCCATGGTGTGGCGCAGCGAGTGGCTGGCGTGGTTCGGCGAGCCCAGCAGGTTGGCCAGTTGCAGGCGCAGTTCGGCGATGCGGGTCATCACCGGAATGTTGGAATACTGTCCCCGGGTGTTGCGCGAAGTGTACAGACGCCACATCTTTTCACGCAGGTCGCGGCGCGACGACGACTTCATGAACGCCATGTAGACAGGCTGGTCCAGGGTGAACAGGTATTCGCCATGACGGCCCTTGGCGGCTGCGGCATCGCGGGCTGCGGCAATCGACGATTCCGGCAGGCCCGCAAGGTCGCTTTCGCTGAGCCAGATTTCGTAGGTCGGCAGTTCGCGCAGCACATTCTGGCCGAAGGTGGTGGTCAGTTGCGACAGTTCGGCCGAAAGGGCCTTGAACTTCTCGCGGTCAGCACCCTGAAGGTTCGCGCCCTGTTCGGCAAACGAATCGTAGGTGTTTTGCAGCAGCGTCTGCTGTTCCGGAGTCAGATTCAGCGAATCGCGGCCCTCCCAAACGGCCTTGACGCGCAGCCACAGAGGCTCGTTGAGGATTATCGAAGTCGAATAGTCGCTGAGCAGGGCCGACGCTTTGAGCGAGATTTCCATCATTTCGTCGTCGGCATTAGCCTCCAGGACGGGGAAGAAAACGTTCAGTACGCGGTTCAGGTCGGCGCCCGAACGCTCCAGCGCCACGATGGTATTGTCGAACGTCGGAGCCTCGGGATTATTCACAATCGAGGCGATTTCGGCGTTGGCCAGCGAAATGCCGCGCTCGATGGCAGGCATCCACTGCGAATTGTCGATGGATTCAAACGGCGGAGTATTGTGGACCGTGTTGAATTCCGCGAAAAATACATTCTGTGCGTTGCTCATAAATGCA
>CAJJOO010000091.1 GCA_905193395.1 uncultured Porphyromonadaceae bacterium | reverse complement strand
TCGTGATTTTCAACAACGGCGGTATCTACAACGGCATAGGCGTGAACCTGAGCGACAACGGCGACCCCGCTCCCACCACTCTTGATATCAATGCCCGCTACGACAAACTGGGCGAGGCTTTCGGCGCCGATACATATTATGTCACCACTCCCGCCGAACTGACCGACGCCCTGAAGGCATCGGTCGCCTCACGCCGTCCGACACTGATAGACGTGCAACTGGGCGCCGATTCCGGCAAGGAATCCGGCCACATCGGCTATCTGAATCCCGAATCACTCCAGCATATCACTGTGTGACACCTATTCAGGTTTCCCGGCTGCCGGTGTCGTTTTCTCATCTCTCTCTTTTTCAGGCCGGCCACCGGCGCCGCTGAAACGGCGGCAGCCGGGAAACCATTTTTCCAAACCATCTCATCAAACTTTAAAAATTTCCGAATATGGTACATATTATCCTATATGCCATCGTGCCTATCCTGGTTATCATGCTTCTGGGGTACTATTCGGGCAAAACAGGTTCGTTCACCGGCGAGAATGCACGCACGCTCAACAAACTGGTGCTCAACTATGCCCTTCCGGCCGCCTTGTTCCTGTCTATCATCAAGGCCAACAGGGAAATGCTCAGCGTGGACGTGAAACTGACAATAATTGCCTTCACGGTGCTGATTGCCTGCTTCTTTCTTGTTTATTACGTTTTCAGACTCGTCTATAAGGACACTGTCGCCGAATCAGCCGTCTCGGCCCTGATCAGCGGCTCGCCGACAATCGGCTTCCTCGGATTCGCAGTGCTGCAGCCTATCTTCGGAACCTCGGCCTCCGTGGGCCTGGTAATCGCCATCGTTGCAATCGAAGTGAACGCCATCGGTATTCCTCTGGGTCTTGCCATGATTAACGCCGGCAACGCCGCGACAGCCGACGGCGGCAAAAAGCCCAACCCCTGGATGCCCGTCCTCAACGCGCTGAAAGAGCCTGTGGCATGGGCGCCGATCCTTGCCGTGATTCTGGTGCTCTGCGGTGTCAAATGGCCCGACTACCTGGACCCCTCGTTCTCGCTTATTTCGGGGGCCAACGCTTCGGTTGCAGTATTTGCAGCAGGCATCACCCTGTCGTCCGTCAAAATCAGCATCAACGGCCAGGCTATCATGGGTTCGTTCCTCAAACTCATCGTCATGCCTCTTGCCCTGCTGGTTGTGGGCATAATTTTCAAGATGGATCCCTTCAACCTCAAGATGCTGGTGCTCTGCGGCGCGCTGCCTCCGGCCTTCTCCGGCATCATCATCGCCAGCCGCTACAACATCTACGTCGCTACCGGAACCTCGTCGCTGGCCCTGTCGACCATCCTGTTCATGGGCTTCTGCCCCATCTGGCTGTGGCTCACTGACCTGGCATTGAAAATGTTCCCCTACTGATTTTCTTACCTTTTCTGATACAGCGGCGGGGCCTGCGGATTCGCACGGCTCCGCCGTTTATATGTGAACACACCGGCGCCATAAGCCGTTTATATTATATTGATTTACAATAAAAGCGTACCAAAGAATGAAAAGACAGAGCATGGACGGATGTACAGCCGCCGCATATATAGCCTACGCCTTCAGCGACGTTGCAACCGTGTATCCCATAACGCCAATCGCCTCGATGGGTGAAACGGCCCAGAAATGGAACCTGGCGGGAATCAACAACCTCTACGGCTACCCGATGGAGGTGCGCGAGATGGAAAGCGAACTCGGCGCAGCCGGCGCCACCCACGGCGCCCTTGCCGCCGGCTGCACGGCCACAACGTTCACCGCCTCACAGGGACTGATGCTGATGATTCCCAACATGTACAAGATTTCCGGCGAATTGCTCCCGGCAGTCTTTCATGTGGGCTGCCGTGCGCTGGCAACACACGCGCTGAGTATCTTCGGCGACCATCAGGACGTGATGGCCTGCCGCGCAACCGGTTTCGCCATGCTCTCGTCCACGTCAGTACAGGAGGCCCACGATATGGCAATTGTGGCACACATCGCCGCCCTGCGCAGTTCCGTTCCGGTACTGCACTTTTTCGACGGCTGGCGCACGTCCAACGAAACGGACACCATCGAAATTATATCATATGATGAATTACGGCCGCTGCTGCCCGTCGAAGACGTCGAGGCGTTCCGCAGCCGAGGTTTCAATCCACGCCGGCCCGTGCTGAGAGGCTCGGCACAGAATCCCGACGTGTATTTCCAGAACCGCGAGGCCGCCAACCGTTTCTACGATGCCTTCCCCTCGATAGTCAAGGAAGCGATGAAAAGTGTGTCGGAACTCACAGGAAGGCAGTATTCAACCGTCGAATACCACGGTGCCGAGGATGCCGTTGATGTCATCGTGTCTATGGGGTCGTCGTGTCGCGTGGTAAATGATACAGTCGACATGCTGAACTCACGAGGCGGACGTGTCGGAGCCGTCAACATGCGCCTGTACCGACCTTTCCCCTCCGAAGATTTCATCGCCGCGCTACCGCCGACAGTGCGGCATATAGCCGTACTCGACCGTACAAAAGAACCCGGTTCGGCCGGCGAGCCGCTGTATCTGGACGTCAGCGAGGCTGTAGCCTCGGCACGACGTGAGATATCCGTCATCGGCGGACGCTACGGCCTTGGCAGCAAGGAATTCGACCCGCGGATGGTGGTGGCCGTGTTCGACAATCTCACCTCGGACAAGCCGGTGCACGGATTCACCGTCGGTATCGACGACGATGTGACTCACCGTTCGTTGCCTCTTGGACAGGCTCCGCAAATGCCTCGTCGCGAGACCCTCTCGGCCGTGTTCTACGGCATGGGCAGCGACGGAACCGTCGGCGCCACAAAGGCCTGCGCGGGAATCCTGGCCGAGACTGCCGGGCTGTATTCGCAGGCCTACTTCAAGTATTCCGCAAAGAAATCCGGCGGATATACAATCAGCGAACTCCGTCTGGGGACTACGCCCGACCTGCCTGCTTACAGCATAGAAAACGCAGACTATGTGGCATGCAACAAGGACGTCTACGCGCGCAAATACCCCCTTGCCGACAATCTGGCGCCGGGCGGCATATTCGTTCTCAACACGCCTCTGGACGCCGCCGCCATCGATAAATATCTGCCCGCTGCCCTGAAACGCCGCCTCGCCGCGAAGAAGGCGCGTTTCTATATCATCAACGCCCCTGCCATAGCCGCACGGCACGGCCTGGGCGTGCGCGTAAATATGATTATGCTCGCGGCTTTCTTCCACCTGCGGCCTGTGGCCGATTACGACAAGGTGATGGCCGCTCTTTCCGATAAAATCAAGGTCCTGTATGCCAAACGCGGCCCCGAAGTGATCGCAGCCAACATCGCCGCACTGGCCGACGTCCCGGCAGCGATTGCGGAGGTGCAGATACCCGCGACATGGACCGACGCCACCGATGCGCCAGCGAAACCTGACGGCGCCCCGAAATTCGTCACCGAGGTGGCCCGTGTCTGCGATTCGCTGCGCGGCGACAGCCTGCCGGTGTCGGCCTTCACGCCCGACGGTTCCATGCCGATGGGCACCACGGCCTGGGAAAAACGGTCGATTGCGGAATTCGTGCCCCGCTGGAATCCAGACAACTGCGTGCGCTGCACGGAATGTTCTCTGGTCTGCTCGCATGCCGCCATCCGTCCGTTTGTAGCCGATACCGCCGAACTGGACGGCGCTCCCGATGAATTCGCCACGGTCCCTGCGCCGGGGAAGGCGTTGGCAGGCAAGCGATTCAGAATTCAGGTGTATCCGCGTGACTGCACGGGCTGCGCTTCCTGCGCCACCGTCTGCCCGGGCCACGCCCTGGACATGATGCCGGCAGCGGCCGAAATCGCCACACAGGAGCCTATGCTGGAATTTGCCCTTGAACATATCTCGTCCAAGGCCGGACTGCTGCCGCGAACCTCCATACCCGGTTCGCAACTCTATGCGCCGCTGATGCAGTTCTCAGGAGCCTGCGGCGGATGCGGCGAGACGCCTTATGTCAAACTCCTCACCCAACTGATGGGTGAGCGCATGATTGTGGCCAACGCCACGGGCTGCTCGTCGGTGTGGGGCGCCGACTATCCCTCGAACGCCTATTGCACGAATTCCGACGGCCACGGACCGGCCTGGGGAAACTCGCTTTTCGAGGATAACGCCGAATATGCCTACGGCATGGCTGTGGCCGTCGCCTCGCGCCGCCGGGAACTGGCGTCGCTGGCACAGGCGGCCGTGTCCGACCCGTCGACCACACCCGAAGTCCGTACCGCTTTGCAGGAGTGGCTTGCCGTGCGCGACGACAGCGAGGCATCAGTACCCGCGGCCGATGCTGTGATTGCCGCGCTCAAATCGAATCCCGGAACAAAAGGCGCGGCCCGGATGCTGCAATCCGACGGACTGCTGGCAAAACCGTCGATATGGGCCATAGGCGGCGACGGCTGGGCCTTCGACATCGGGTTCGGCGGACTCGACCATGTGCTGGCCCGCGATATCGACATAAATGTCCTGGTTCTTGACACCCAATGCTATTCCAACACCGGCGGCCAGATGTCTAAGGCCACGCCGCTGGGAGCCGTGGCCGGTTATGCCGCCGACGGCAAGCAGACTCCGGCAAAACAACTCGGCCGCATGATGATGGTCTATCCGGATGTATATGTGGCTTCTGTGGCTCTGGGGGCGGATTTCTCCCAGACCGTACGCGCACTTGTCGAAGCCGACCGTCACAAGGGACCGTCGATTGTTCTGGCCTACTGCCCCTGCATCAATCATGGGATCCGCGCCGGTATGGGATGGTCGGTGATTGAAGAGCGCAAGGCTGTCGCCACGGGACTGTGGACTCTCTACCGCCGCAACCCCGCCACGTCGCCTGCTCTTGAAGTCGACAGCAAGGCGCCGTCGCAGCCGCTCGACAGTTTCCTCGACGGAGAGGACCGTTACGCAGCCCTGGCGGAAAGGAATCCGGAACGTGCGAAAATGCTGCGCGAAGCCCTGGAAAACGCTTGCAGCGCCCGCAATGACGAACTGGACTACGACGCCCTGTACGGGGCGCCACATTCAGCCGCCTCAGACAAACAGGCCTGAAAAACTACTGCTTTTTGGCGCCCTCGACAGCATCGGGGGCGTTTGCTGCCGCGGCCCCGCCGACCGGAGTCATACCGTTGCCGTTGATTATATATTCCTGATAATAAGCGAGAAGCAAGGTTGTGAGCGGCAGGGCTATAATCATGCCGATTAACCCCAGCAGAGTGCCCCAGACCGACAGCGACAGCAGGATTATGGCGGGATTGAGTCCGAGCGCGCGCCCCATGACCTTGGGCGTCAGCACGTAGTCGCATATACACTGGCTCACGACATAGACTAGGCCGCACTGTCCCATCAGCGACCAGAATCCCGCCTCGCCTGTGAGCGAGGTTATATAGCACACAATAGCCACCGGTATCAACGTGACGTACTGGAAGTAAGGTATCAGATACAGGATGCCCACAAGAATACCCAGAACGATTGCCAGCGGTATGCCGACTATCGAGAAGCCAACACAATACAGGACTGCCGCACACAGAGCCAGGAAAGCCTGGCCGCGGAAATAATGGTTCATGCTGTCCTTGATATCATCGCCCACCTTATAAGCTACGGGACGGTATTTCGGCGGTACGAGCAGGCGGAAGCCTTTCATCAGGTGCCGGTAGTCGAAAAGGATGAAAATCACGTATATAAAGGTGAGCAACCATTCCAGCGTATGCATCACCAGAGTGACAGTACCGGACAACAGCGAGGTGCCCGTGTCGTAGAGTTTTCCCAGATGTCCTTCGCGTACCAGAGCCTCGATATCGTCGAAACTCAGGTTTGTACGTATCCATTCCACCAGCGAATCGGGCACGAAAGGAATTTCAACATGTCCCGTCTCCTGCGACGCCACAATCTCGCGCATCTTGCCGAATTCGTCTATAACCGAGGGTATGAAGAAATAGCACAGAACGGCAATGGCAAGGGTCACCTCGAACAGCGTGATGAATATGGCCAGGCCGCGACCTTTCAGTTTCAGTACGCGGCGGGTGAATTCAACAATCGGGTCCAGGATATAGGCAATCAGGCAGGCCAGGCAAAACGGCAGCAGCACGTTGCGGAGTACATTTATAAGCCACACGGCGCCGGCTGCCAGCAGTACGCCGCCGATGATGCGGACCACGCGGTCGAACGTGAACGGACGTGAATGGGTCATAGAATTAAATTAGGAATGTCATATAAAAGTAGCGGCGCAACATGGCGCGCACTCCGCAAAGATAGTAAAAAACTGCGAGGGCAGTGCAAAAAATTTCACCCGCCAGATATATTTATTAAAGCAAATGCAGAACGGTGCTTATTTGCAATTCACTCTTATTGCTCCGATTAGTCCGTCTGAATTGCCCGGAATTATGGAGAG
>CAJJOO010000090.1 GCA_905193395.1 uncultured Porphyromonadaceae bacterium | reverse complement strand
ACTTTTTGAATTCGGTCTGACCGAACTGGCCGAGTTCTGCCTTGGCCTCGGCATAGTTGCATGCGATGTACGAAGTCCAGTACAGGGGGCAGGAGGTGTAGTTCTGGCCGGTGTTGTTACGCTGGTTGACGGGGAACTTGATGTTGTCGAACTTGGCAACGCCGAAGCCCGACGACGAGGTCATGCCGGAGGCGCCGGCACGCGACCATTCCATACCCTTGTAGTATACATAGGGGTCGGTGATGATGGACAGACGTGCTTCGCGTACGTCCAGAAGTTTCTGGATTGAGAGTGCGGGCTCGCCTTCGAAGGTGGTGGGTTCGCCGACCAGGCTGTTGTCCAGCGAAGTCAGGGCACGGGGCTTGCCGTCCTTGAAGAGGAAGGCGTTGAAGCCGTCCAGCGACAGACCACGGGTCGTGGTCGACGAGCAGGTGTAGGCGATGATGCCGTTACGTCCGTTCACCTGATCGTAGCGACGGCCCACAATCAGTTCGGGGTTGGTCGAGAGGGCTGTGATGCCGGCGTTGGTATCGCCGGTCCAGGTCGAGTTGTAAATCGACTGATAGTCGTCGCAGAAACCGTATTTGCCCAGCAGATATTCGGAAGCCTCGGCAGAGATGGCCAGATATTTCTTGGCGCGTTCTTCGTCGGGAGCATAACCGTTGTCGGCCTGGGTGCGGTAGCGGCAGAAGGTACCTTCATAGAGGGCAACTTCGCTTAGGATTGCGCGGGCATAGTCCTTGCTCCATGTGGTCTTGGAGTCGTCGGCACTGATGTTCTGTACAGCATACTGGAGGTCGGCCAGAACATAATCCATCACTTCGTCGCGCTTTGTGCGTGGGCCGTCGAGGATTTCGGTATCGGCTACATCAACAACATGATCAATCCAGGTCACGTCGCCGTATTTGCGCACGAGGTTGTAGTATGTGTATCCGCGAACCATGCGGGCAATACCGATGAAGTTGGCTTTTTCGGAGGCCGAGAGGCTCGACGATTCCACACCTTCAATCACATAGTTTGTACCCCGGACAACACGGAAGTTCCAGTCGCTTGTTGCGGTCGAGGGGATGGTGGGATATGCCCAGTTTGCGAAACTGCTGCCCACCTGGTCGTCGTTGAGGGTCTTGAAGTAGAACCATCCGTTCTGGTCGGTGCCGTAGCCCTGCGAGAGTTCGTCAGTGAAACGGTCTACCTGCAACTGAGCGTTGCTGGAATTCGACCAGTATTCCGGTGTGTTGACAATTTCAGTCACCGGGTAGCGGTTGTCGTCCAGGAAGTCGTTGCAACCGGTGAGGGCGAGACCGGCCGAAGCGACAAGCGCCATGATTATATATTTCTTCATTGTTTTCAAAAATTAGAAGGTTACCTGAATACCGAACGAGAATGTGCGCGGCATGGGGGTTGTGCGGCCGAAGTAGCCGTTACCGTTTGCACCGCTCATGTCATTGCGGTTGAATGTACCGGCCGAGTTGATTTCGGGATCGATGGGGATGTCGCCCAGGCCGTTGTAGAGCAGAGCCAGGTTGTCGGCGCTGAAGTAAACGCGTGCTTTCTGGATGAGGACTTTCTGGGTGAGGTTGGCCGGGATGGTGTAGCCGATGGTGAGTGATTTCAGACGCAGGTAGGCCATGTTCATCAGATAGCGGGTCTGGGGATAGTAGGAGTAGCGACCGCCGTTAAGGCCTGCAAACTGACCCTGGCCGCCTGCACCGGGATAAAGGCGTGCGAAGTCGTTGTTCTGGTCAACGAGGATTTCGCCGGTGAGTTTCTGGGTGTTCATGTCGATGACGGCTTCGTTGTAACTGGTCTGGTTTGTGTAGAGGGCATCTGTACCGCGGGCGAAGGGCACCATGAATGCGCCGGTGTACCACAGATTGCGTTTGCCGACGCCCTGGAAGAAGATGTCGAGATCGAAGCCTTTCCAGGCACCGCCGATGCGGAACGAGTATTCGTAACGGGGCTGGGTGTTACCGATAACCTTGAGGTCGCCGTGGTTGTGCACGGAACCTACGGCCACGGTGGTGTGGTCCTTGTCGGCGAGTGCCTCGGCATAGCCGGCGTCGCCTTCAACATAGTAGCGGCCGTTGAGTTCAATCATGGTGGGATCACCGAAGTCGATGCGGCCGTTGCCGTCGAGGTCCTTGAACATGATATCACCTACGCCATAGTGGAACGAGCCGCTTTCCAGTGCGGTCTGGTCCAGATAGGGAGAGCCTGTTTCGGGGTTGATGTCGCCCGTTTCAAAGTAGCGGTCGGTCTCGAAACCGTAGATGTCACCATAGTAAGCACCTTGGGTGAAGTTACGCTGGTAGCGTACCCAGGAGTAAAGAACCTGGCTGTCGTTGTGCCACTTCACAATCTTGGTGCGGGCGTCGGACAGAGTAGCGGTTGCGTAAACGTCCCAGTCGCCGAACGAATGGTTCCAGCCCAGGGAGAGTTCCCAGCCGTTGGTGCGGAGTGTGCCGTTGTTTCCATAAGGCGCTTCATCGCCGAGGACTGCAGGAAGTTCAGCGCCCGGGCCGAGCATGTCGTCGGTGGTGCGGCTGTACCAGTCGAAGCCCACGTTGAGCGAGTTGTTCATGAAGCCCAGGTCGAGACCGAAGTCAAGGGTGCGGACGCGTTCCCATGTGAGGGTGCTGGATACCAATGTAGGCATGTTGGCATAGGAAGTCTGAGCGTTGGCGCCGGTCAGCCATGCCATGCTCTGCGGAATACCGATTACAGAGAGAAATTTGGGATCGTTACCCAAAGCGGTATTACCGACCTCACCGTAGGATGCGCGGAACTTACCGTTGCTCCACCATTCCTTGACGGGTTCGAAGTATTTTTCTTCGGAGAAGCGGTAACCTACCGATCCCGAGGGGAAGAATGCCCACTGGTCGTTGGCCGGGAAACGGGTCGAGCCGTCATAGCGGCCGTTGAATTCAAACAGGTAGATGCCCTTGTAGTCGAAGTTGATACGGCCGAAGAAACCTGCGGTTGCCCAGTGGCGGATTTTCTGGTCGAGGTCATAGCCGGTCTTGTCCGAACCGCCGGTGGTGAGGCCCGTATAGGGTTTGTCGAGGTCGAGGAGCACGTCTCGCTTGCCGTAGAAGTAGTTGTAGTCCTGCTGTTCGGCAGTACTACCGAACATCACCTTGAAGTTGTAGTCGTCCTTGAGGGTGAAGTTGTAGGTACCATAGACGTTCATCATCCAGCCGTCGGTCTTGGTATTGGTCTGACGTGCGTCTGCCCAGGATACGGGCACAGCGTCGTAATTGGGACCGCCGGCGATGCTGCCCCATGTATTCATGCAGTAAACGGGCATGTAGGCAACAGTCTGCAGATAGTTGGTCACGTTGTAGTTGAAGTCGGCATGGATCTGCAGGCCCTTGATGGGCAGGAAGTCCATGTAGGCGGTCATGCGGGTCTCGGTGACACGGTCGTTGAAATTACCGGCCTGCTTGCGGTAGGCGATATCATTACGGGCGTCGATGATTTCACCGGTCTCGTCGTCGCGCCAATATCCGTAGGGGCCGAAGTAGGAACCCCAGCGCCAGGTGTAGATATAGTCACCGCGGACGTTGTAGGGACCGGCATAGTCTTTTTCTGAGAAACTCATGCGGGCACCGGCCTTCCACCACGAGAAAATCTCGGTATTGATGGTGGCGACGCCGTTGTAGCGGCGCATGGTGGCGGGGTTGAACTGGTTGAGGTCCTGTTTCTTGCTGTAACCGAACGACAGACGGTAGGAAGTCTTGCCGCTCGCGCCTTCCAGAGATACGTTGTGGTAGTTGCTCGGAGTGGCGTTGTTGAACATGATGCCTGCGACATCCCAGTCGGCATAGTAAAGTGCGTTGCCGCTGGATGTCATCTTGTAGTCGCCCACGTGCTGGTCGTCAACGTATTCTACCATCTCGCGGTAGCCGGACTTCTTGCCGCCGTGCTCGATGGCCCATTGCTGTGCCAGTGGCATCATTTCGAAGGGGTCCATACCGAAGAGGCCGATTTCGCCGCCGGACATCAGGTTACCCTGGGTAAGGGCGTATATCTGTTCGTATACCGAAGGATAGTCGGGAGTCTTGGTGGGCTGGCTCCAGCCGAAGTTGTTGTTGTAGGAAATCGACACGCGGTCCTTGGCGTTCGGGTTTTTGGTGGTGATCAGAATCACACCGAAGGCGGCGCGGGTACCGTAGATGGCCGACGAGGCTGCGTCTTTCAACACGGAGATGTCGGCGATGTCGTTGGGGTTCAGGAAAGAGATATCCTCGACGATGATACCGTCCACGACATACAGAGGCTCGGTATTCTGGTCGTTGGACAGAGAACCTGTACCACGGATCTTAACCGAGGGAGTGCCGTTGATTTCACCGGTTGAGTTGGTGATTGTCAGGCCGGGGACAGCACCCTGGAGGGCCGAGGTGATATCCGTTGTCGAACGGCTGTCGACAACGCGGGCAACGTCGACTGTGGCGACGGCGCCGGTGAGGTTTGCACGTTTCTGCGTACCGTAACCGATGGCAACCAGTTCATTGAGTTGCTCGGTGGTGGGCTGCAGGTAGACCATCATGCCCTGTGCGGCGGCGATTTCAGTCGAGGCGTAGCCTACGTAGCTGAAACGCAGTGTCGTACCGGGCTTAACACGGATTGAAAAATTACCGTCGAAGTTGGTAGACACAGCATTGCTCGAAACACCCTTCTGCACAACACTGGCGCCGATGACGGGCTCATTGTTTTCATCAAGGACGGTACCGGTGATGGTAACGACCGACTGACCTTGCTCCTGAGGCTCGGGAGAAGCGTAGGCGGCGAAAGTTCCCGTCAAGGGCATTCCGCACGCCAGGAGCAGAGTCACAAACAGATGTTTTCTCATAAAATTAAGTAAATAGGTGGTTAATTTACCTGCTGCCGGATACGGCCGGGGAGCCGTGCTTCCTTCGGGCAGGTCGGATTTAGGTTGTAGTTTTTGAAGTCTATCGAATGTTGGTTTTAGGTTGGTTTTTTCAGGTTATGTCTCAGTTCTGTAATACGTTGGTTAAGTAATTTTATAATTAAAAAGGTTAAAAGCACCTTAATTCGCCGCTAATTTAAAGAAAATTTCTAAACACGGTCATTAAGTTTACAAATTTTAACTATATGTTTAAGAACATATTTTACATTCCACTCCGTTTTCCACTTTTTCGCCAATGTTGGAATAGGGGGAATATTTGCCTGATTAATGTCCCTTTTACGTTTTTACATCCCCCCGCTGCAATTTTTTAATTATCTTTGCACATCAATAACAGACAGCATGACAAAGCGAACACTTCTGGCGGCTGTTGCCGCACTTGCCGCCCTGGCGGCCTCGGCCCAGATGAAGGCCGGCGAAAAATATTTCGGCCCGCGCCTGGGTTACGTCTCCGAAAACCGTTCGGTGGTGGCCGGACTCACCTTCCAGGCCTCCGTCACCGACCATATACGCCTGGCGCCCGAAATCGGCTGCGCCTTCCGCAACCACGGCGAGGATGCCCTGCTGATTGACTTCAACGTCCACGTGCCTTTCGGCATGAGCCACTCGGGCAAGGTAGACCTCTATCCTCTGGCCGGTCTGGCCTTCAACTCGTGGAGCCTCCACGGCATGAAAAACGAGGAGGGAGACGACGTCACAAACCATGTCAACCGCCTGGGCCTGAACCTCGGCGCCGGTTTCGACTTCCGCATCACCGGTTCGCTGAAAATGAACTTCGAGGCCAAATACACCCTGGTGAAGAAATATTCGGCGGCCTACGTCACCGTCGGCCTCGGCTACATGTTCTGAACCTCCGCCCGGGTACACATTATATAATTAGCAAATGAACAGCGAAGAAAAGCCAAAAAACATCGTCATACTGGCCATCGAGTCGTCGTGCGACGACACATCGGCCGCCGTGGTGCGCGACGGGCTGCTGCTGAGCAACGTCACGGCCTCGCAGAGCGTCCACGAGGAATACGGCGGCGTGGTGCCCGAACTGGCATCCCGCGCCCACCAGCAGAACATCGTGCCCGTGGTCGACGCCGCCCTGCGCCGCGCCGGCGTGGAGCGCCGGGACATCAGCGCCATCGCCTTCACACGCGGCCCGGGGCTGCTGGGTTCGCTGCTGGTAGGCACCAGTTTCGCCAAGGGCATGTCTCTGGCCATGCGCGTGCCAATAATCGACGTCAACCACCTCCACGGCCATGTGCTGGCACATTTCGTGCGCACCGCGCCCGACGACCGCGTACCGGAATTCCCCTTCCTGTGCCTGCTGATTTCCGGCGGCAACAGCCAGTTGATTGTGGTCCGCGACTATAACGACATGGAAATCATCGGCCGCACAATCGACGACGCCGCCGGCGAAGCCTTCGACAAATGCGCCAAGGTGATGGGACTCCCCTACCCCGGCGGCCCGCATATCGACCGCCTG
>CAJJOO010000089.1 GCA_905193395.1 uncultured Porphyromonadaceae bacterium | reverse complement strand
CCGCAGTCCACCATCATCACCTGCCCGCGGAAATCCAGGGCCTGTGCCGACGGCAGGTGGCGGTGTGTGGGTGTGGCCGAGCCGCAGCCCAGTATGTTCAGGGTGAAATCGCTCATAGGCCGTTGCGTTTGTTCACCAGGGTGGCCACGCCGGTCAGCCCGGGGTGTTCGGCCTTGCAGGGTTCCACAGCGTATCCGGGGCTGACATACAGGAAATTGCCGATGGCGATTCCGCAGTCCAGCAGGTGGGCCGGGGTGTCGCCGCGGCTCATCACGTCGATTGTGCCGTTGCGGTTGAATGCCAGGCGCCAGGGCTGGCGGTTCAGCGCCGAGGGGGCGTTGCGCAGGGCCTTGACGGCGTTTTCCAGATAGTCGGGTACCGTTCCGGCCACGATTATGCCGTTCAGCGGCAGGCGTGTGCGCGAACGTGCCGCGGCCGACATCAGCCGCTGGGCAATCGAGCGTCGCCCCGTCCCGTGTCCGCAGGCAATCACGGCCACCACCTGGCGCCCGGCGGCCTCGGCGGCCAGACTTTTGTTGAATGTGCCGCTCATCCAGCAGGTGTCATAGCCCATGGCGGTGAGTTTCAGCACGGCGGTCTCGCCCTCGATACCGGCACGCAGCATGTCGGGGCCGCAGACGGCTATGTACGATGGTCGCCCCGTAATCACGCCGTATGTCCCCACGCGCTTGCCTTCGAGGGTCTCGGACCGCAGCGGAACGAGGCTCTCACAGCCGCGGCACACCCCGGCGAGCACGTCGGCCGGCGCGGCGTCGGCATACGAGCGTGTGGAATGGCGTGTCAGTGCGGTCTCGAGCGGTGTCATTGGCGTGGCTATCGTATTGTAAATATCAGATTATCCGGGATTTGAATCCGAGGACTTCAAGGGCCTTGTGCACGTCGGCGGCGCGGTCGCCCTGAATCAGGATTTCGCCTCTGCGGGCCGAACCGCCCGTGCCCAGGCGGCGTTTCAGTTCGGCGGCGATGCGGGCCACCTCCTCGTCGTCGGCAGTGAATCCGGAAATTATGGTTGCGGTCTTTCCGTTGCGGCCCTTGCGGTCGACTATGATGTCAAGCCGTCCCTTATGGGACCGCGGGGCCTCTTCGGCCGCGGTAGGCTCCGGGGTATCCTCGCCTGCTGGCAGCGTGCCGAGCAGCGATTGCAGCGAGTCGCGCCAGTCGTCGGCCATGGCTGTCAGGGCATTTCGGGCAGGCTGTCGCCGGCCGGGGTGTATGAATCCTCGATGCCCACCAGTGAATCGCGGGGTATGTCAAGGTAGGATCCCACGCGCTCGATGGTGCGCAGGTCGTGGGCCAGGTCGCCGTTCTGAGCCTGGATAAAGGCCTCGACCGTGTCGGCCGACAGTGTGCGGGCGCGGTTGATGCACCTCACTGCCATGCCGTCGTTGGCGTCGCGGTCGGCCGTCAGCGACACATAGATTGCCGCCATCCGGCACAGTTGGGCCGCGTCGAGCATGGCGAACGCCGTCGAATCGGCTGTCAGACTGTTGAATTCGCGCACGCAGCGGGCCGTGTCGCCGGTCTCGAAAGCCTCGACCGCCGTGACGAAGCGCGACTGCGGCGAGGTGCCGCATGCCGCCGCCAGGACTGCCGCCAACAGCGCTATGATGATTCTTGTGCGGATTTCCATGGGTCAGAAATCTTTCATTGTGCGGGCCAGGGTGAACATTTCCATAGCCGCATCGGCACATTCGCAGCCCTTGTTGCCGAGGCGGCCGCCGGCGCGGTCCAGGGCCTGCTGCTCGTCGTCGACGGTCAACACGCCGAATATCACCGGAATGTCGCACTCGGCGTTCAGGTGGGTGATGCCCTGTGTCACGCTCTGGCAGACGTAGTCGAAATGGGGGGTGCCCCCGCGTATTACGCAGCCGAACACTATTACGACGTCAAAGGCGCCGGTCTCGATGGCCTGCGAGGCGGCGAAAGTCAGTTCCACGGCGCCGGGCACGCGGAAAATCTCAATCATGTCGTCGCTGATTCCGTGTTTGTGCAGGGTGTCGACGCAACCATCGGTGAGGGCGTCGGTTATGCCCGCGTTCCAGCGGGCCGATATGATGGCCACGCGCATGTCGCCGTCAATGTCGGCATTGAACGGATTGGGGGCGCTGTGGGGTAGGGAGGTGGACATGGAGTCTAAATATTTTTTAGGAGATTATTGATTGTCAGAGTAATGTCTCGCGCCACGGACAGCCCAGGGCCTGTGCCGAATTTTCCATTCCGGCGGCTGCGGCGCGAAGCACCTCGAGGCGTGTTTCCTCGGCGGGCGCGTCCAGGTCGTCGGCCGTCAGGCCGGCGGTAAATATCGCCGCGGCCACTCCGGCCGCCAGACCGCAGTTCCACGTCATGGTTTCGGCCACCTCGGGGCTTACATCGTCGGTGGTCAGTTGCTTGCCGCTGTAATAGCACAGGCGGTGACGGCGTGTGTCGCAGGCTATCAGCGAGCGGCAATAGAAGTCGATATGGTCTGAATAGCAGCGGTCGCTGTCGTCAAGCCCGAAAATCAGGCTCAGGTCGGTGTCGGTGGCCACCACGGCGTGGGCCAGTTCCAGGTTCTCGAGGATGGCGGGCATCAGGTGGGTCAGCCGGCGGCGTCCGACGTTGCGGAATCCCGGTGCATAGACCATTACGGCCTTGCGTTCGGCGCAGTGGTTCAGGAAGGGTACCAGGCGTTCGCGCACGCGAGCGTCGACAGCATAATAGCCGCCGTACAGCACCACGCTGCCCTCGTCGACCCGCGGCCACACGATGTCGAAGCCGCCGTCGCCGTTCTGCTCGTAGCGTGTGGCGGAGGCCACGGGTCCCTGCCCGGAGGTGATTACCGACAGCGGTGTGCGCCCCTCTGTGAAACGGTCCACCGACGTACAGTCCACACCGGCGTCCGTGAGTACCTTCACCACAATGTCGCCGACAGGGTCGGCCGATGCTTCCGAGGCCATCACCACGGGCAGACCCTCGCCTGCCATCATTGCAGCCGCGCGGACCAGCCGCCCTCCGGCCATGGCTCCGGACGGTTGTTCACCCCGGAACAGGATGTCCAGCGAACATTCACCTATGCAAATTATTTTTTTCATCTTTCTGTATTGCTCGGATTCCCGGGGAGCGTCCCTTCGTGGCGGCAGGGGATATCACATTGTTTTATATCACTTAAACAAGCGGTGGCGGCGGTTCGTTCGCTGCCGTTCAGGCGTTCTCGCCGCGTGCGGCGCAACCCAGGTAGCCGCCGTGGTGGCGGCGGGCATAGGCTTTGCGGTCGAAACCGATGCGCTCCATCACATTGACCACCAGCACGTCGCCGATTACAGTCATCATCGTGGTCGAGGTGGTGGGCGTCAGTCCCAGCGGACACACTTCCGGCTCGTCGGCCGTGAACAGCGCCACATCGGCCATCGACGCCAGGGGACTGCCCTCCTTGCCGGTGATTACAATCATTGGTACGTCGGCATAGAGGCCTCGCGCAAGGTCCACCAGTTCTATGATTTCACGTGTCTTGCCCGAGTTGGATATCAGCAGCATCACGTCGTTGGGCTGCATCACGCCCAGGTCGCCGTGCTGCGCCTCGCTCGGGTGCAGGTTCACGGCCGGAGTCCCCGTAGACGAGAATGTAGTCGCTATGTTCATGGCTATCTGGCCGGCCTTGCCCATGCCGGAGGTTATCAGTTTGCCGCCCCGGCGGTGGACATGCTCCACAATGAGTTCTACTGCGCGTTCGTACGCGTCGGTTACCGGTATGTTGGCTACTGCACGGCTCTCGGCCTCGAGTATCGCTCGCATCGACTGCTTGACGTCCATTTCTGCTTGGTGTTGGTTTGCGAGGACAAATTTACACAATAAACGCGAAATTTCATTAACCTTCGCTCCCTTTTCTTCACATTTGCCCCGCCGCGGCCATTTTTCGACCTTGCGTGTTTGCTTGTCTCGGCGTTTAGTTGTATCTTTGTGCCCCCAAGTAAAATATCTTCAAAATAACCTCAAGTCTGGATACTCAAAAACCGGTCATGAACAGCATTTTCAAGACTTTCATCGCCATGTCGGCCCTCGCGGCCGCCTCTTCCACGGCCTTGGCCGAGGCCCCCTCGGGCTATTACGACCGCGCCGAAGGCCTCTCCGAGCGCTCGCTCCTCGTAGCCCTCGGTACCATCGTAGGCCCGCATACCACAGTATCGTACAATGGCCTCTGGTCCATGTACAAGGACACCGACGTCCGTCCCGACGGTACAATCTGGGACATGTATTCCACCAAGCACTATCGCTACCGCACAGACCAGTGCGGCTCGTACTCGGCCGTGGGTTCCTGCTACAACCGCGAACATTCCTTCCCCAAAAGTTGGTTCGACGACAAATCGCCCATGGTGAGCGACGGATACCACATCTATCCCACCGACGGCAAGGTCAACGGCCAGCGCAGCAACTATCCCTTCGGCGAATGTGCCGGCGGCACCACACTTCCCGCCTCGGGCGGCGTACGTGCCCTCGGACGTCTCGGTTCCAGCACCTTCCCCGGTTACAGCGGCACTGTCTTTGAACCCGACGACGAGTACAAGGGCGACTTCGCGCGTACATATTTCTATATGGCCGCCTGCTACAACAGCCAGATCGGCTCCTGGAGCAGCCCCATGCTGGCCGGAAACAACTATCCCGCCTTCCGCCCCTGGGCCATCGACCTCCTGCTCAAATGGCATCGCCAGGACCCCGTAAGTTCCAAGGAAACAGCCCGCAACGATGCCGTCAGCAACTATCAGCGCAACCGCAACCCTTTCATCGACCATCCCGAACTGGCCGAATATATCTGGGGTAACAAGAAGGGCAGCGCCTGGCATGCTTCCGGCACGCCGGAACCCGCCATCGTCGTGCCCGTCGACGGCTCGACCGTCAACATCGGCGCCACCGCCACCGGTGTCGTACGCTCGGCTTCCGTCGCCGTCAAGGCGACCGACCTGCAGGCCGACCTCGTCCTGACAGTCTCCGGCCAGGGCTTCTCGGTGACCCCCGCCCGCATTTCGGCAGCCGATGCCGCCCGCGGCGTCACGGCCACCGTCTCCTTCACCTCGGCCACGGCCGGTTCCTTCAGCGGCACGCTGACTCTGGCCTCCGGCGCGCTCCGCTCGGTGGTCACCCTGCAATGCTCCGCCTCCTCGCAATTGCCCGCCGGTCCCGTCGAGGCCATCGGCGAGGATTCTTTCGTGGCAACATGGTCCAATATCGGCGATGCCGACTCCAAGGGCGAATATGTCCTCGACGTGCAGTGCGACGGCGTCTCCCTGGACGAATACCCCCGTTCCGTACCTGCCGCCGACGAGCGCTTCCTGGTCTATGACCTCCAACCCTCCACGCAATATACCTACACCGTATCGTCGGAGCACCTCACTTCGGCCCCCGTCACTGTCACCACTCTCGCTCCCCAGCCCCGCGTCACCTTCCTCTTCGACGGTGAACTGAATTTCGTGGCTGTGGCCGGCGAACCTTCCGAAGTTGCCGAACTCCTCGTCGAGATTGAAAACATCTCTTCCGACGTCGCCGTTTCCGTCTCCGCTCCCTTCCAGATTTCCACAGACAAGAGCAACTGGTCAACATCGCTCAACCTCAGCCCCGAGGAGGACCGCCTCTACCTGCGCATGTTCGGCGACACCCCCGGCACCTACCACTCCTCGCTCACCGCCGTGGCCGGCGACTACCGCAACGACCAGGCCGAGTTCGAGGGCACGATCACGGCCCTCGTGGGCTTCCACGAGGATTTCGAGACCGGAAATTCCGCCGGTTCGTACAGCAGCCAGCAGTATCAGGGAACCGCCTTCCTCTGGAACTTCAACAACGTGGGTATCTGGAGCGGCGACAAGGTCCATGGCGGTGATTACGCCGTCCGCGTCCGCTACCGCGAAGGCGCCTACATGGAAACTGCCGGCGAGACCCGGGCCGGAGTCGGCGTTGTGACCCTCTGGTCCGCCCTCTACAACAAGGATGCCGAAGCCACATATCGCCTCGACTATTCCTCCGACGGCGGCAACACCTGGCAGTCTGCCGGCACGGCAACCGTATCCTCTTCGACCTATTCGCGCCAGACCTTCACCATCAACTCCTCGCGCCCCGTCCGCCTGCGCATCACTCCGCTGTCGGGCAACCGCTTCAACATAGACGACATCGAGGGCACTGCTTTCAGCGGCCTCGTGCCCGACGCCGTGGCCGACTACCACCGCTGGGACGCCTTCTGCCGCGACGGTCAGATTGTTCTTGAAGCCGCCGAGCCTCTCGACTTCGGCGTTACCGCCCTCGACGGCACCGTGATTTTCAGCGGCAACGTCAGCGGCAGCCTCGCAATCCCCGCAACTCCCGGACTCTACATCGTCTGGGTCGGCGACTTCGCCCGCCGCGTACTGGTTAAATAAACCTGTCCCGCTCTATATACGTAGGCGCGCAGACCCGGTCG
>CAJJOO010000088.1 GCA_905193395.1 uncultured Porphyromonadaceae bacterium | reverse complement strand
CCGCCGGTCTTGTCCACGTCCTCGTGGCCCGTTTCTCGGCCATCGGCGATGTGGCCATGACCGTCCCCGTCCTTTACAGCGTCTGCCGCTGCTACCCCGACGTCACCTTCACCCTCGTCACGCGGCCCTCGATGACCGCAATCTTCGTCAACGCCCCGCGCAATCTCGACGTCCGCGGCGTCGACCTCAAGGACCAATACCGTGGTCCCGCCGGCATGCGCCGCCTGGTCCGCGAAATCCACCGCGAACGCCCCGTCGACGTCTTCATCGACCTCCACGACGTCATCCGCACCCGCCTCATGGGCCTCTGGTGCCGTCTCCAAGGCATCCCCGTGGCGCGCATCAACAAGGGACGCGCACGCCGTCGCGCCCTTACACGCCGCCACAACAAGGTGATGCTGCCCCTAACATCCCAGCGCGCACTGTACCGCGAGACCTTCTTCCGCGCCGGCCTCCCCGTCGCCGAGCACTTCAACGGCCTCTTCGACGGCCGCGGCAAGGCCGACCCCGCACTTTTCGCCCCCGTCACCTCGCCGAAACAGTCCGGCGAGATCTGGATTGGCGTCGCGCCCTTCGCCGCCCATTCCGGCAAGATTTATCCGCCCGAAAAGATGTTTGACGTCGTCAAGGCCCTGGTCGAAAACCCAGCCGTCCGCATTTTCCTCCTCGGCGGCGGAAACAGCGAGCAGCAGGTCCTCGAATCATGGGCCGCCGCACTGCCCCGCGTCATCTCACTCGCCGGAAAACGCTACGGCTTCGGCCGCGAACTCGCCCTCTTCAACCACCTCGACCTGATGCTCACCATGGACTCGGCCAACATGCACCTGGCATCCATCGCCGGAACGCCCACCGTCAGCGTCTGGGGCGCCACCCATCCATATTGCGGCTTCAAGGGCTGGCGACAGAGCGACAACGACACCGTCCAGTTGCCCCTCACCTGCCGCCCCTGCTCAGTCTTCGGCGACAAACCCTGCCACCGCGGCGACTATCTCTGCCTCCAGGCAATCAAGCCCGAGGTTATTGTTAAAAAAGTACTCGAACGTCTCGACAACAATTCCTGAAATGGCCGAAGACTTTGACATACGCAACGAATCAAACTCCTCCGACGGCGACGTCGAGAAGGCGCTCCGCCCCGGCCGCTTCGAATCTTTCAACGGCCAGGAGAAAATCGTCGAGAACCTCCGCATCTTCGTCGCAGCCGCGCGGATGAGGCACGAGGCACTCGACCACCTCCTCCTTTACGGCCCTCCCGGCCTCGGAAAGACCACCCTCGCCGGAATCATCGCCAACGAACTCGGCGTCGGCTTCAAAATCACCTCCGGGCCCGTACTCGACAAGCCCGGCGACCTCGCGGGCATCCTCACATCCCTCGAGGAGAACGACGTCCTCTTCATCGACGAAATCCACCGTCTCAGCCGCGTCGTCGAGGAATACCTCTATTCCGCAATGGAGGACTACCGCATCGACATCATGATTGACAAGGGTCCCGGCGCCCGCAGCGTCCAGTTATCCCTCAGTCCCTTCACCCTGGTCGGCGCCACAACCCGCAGCGGCCTCCTCACCGCCCCCCTCCGCGCCCGCTTCGGCATCAACGCACATCTGGAATATTACAACCACGATGTCCTGCAGCGCATCATCCTCCGCAGCGCGTCCCTGCTCCACGTCGAATGTTCCCCCGAGGCAGCCGGCGAAATCGCACTCCGCAGCCGCGGCACCCCCCGTATCGCCAACTCGCTGCTGCGCCGCGTACGCGACTTCGCCCAGGTCAAGGGCGACGGCCGCATCGACCTCGCCATCGCCCGCTTCGCCCTCGAAGCCCTCAATATCGACCGCTATGGCCTCGACCGCGTCGACAACCGCCTCCTCAACACCATTATAACCAAATTCCGCGGCGGCCCCGTCGGCCTCTCCACCATCGCCACAGCCCTCGGCGAGGACCCCGGTACCATCGAGGAGGTCTACGAGCCTTACCTCATCAAGGAGGGCTTCATCCGCCGCACTCCCCGCGGCCGCGAAGTCACACCCCTGGCCTACGAACACCTCGGCGCGCGCCGCAATTCCGACCTCGGCCTCTTCGGTTGACCTCGTCCACACCCCCACCAACCATTCATCCATTATCATGGCAGGAATCAGATCTCTGGCCAAAGACACGGCCATCTACGGCATAAGTTCAATCGTCGGGCGCTTCCTCAACTGGTGCCTCGTACCTTTATATACCATCACCTTTGCTCCGCCCGAATACGGTCTTGTGACACTCATATATTCCGTCGTCGCCCTCGTCCTCATCATCCTCACCTACGGCATGGAGACCGGTTTCTTCCGCTTCGCCAACCACGAACGCTGGTCCGACCCCATGGAGGTCTACTCCACCTCACTCATCTCCCTGGGTGTCACCTCATCTTTATTCGTCGTGCTCATGGCCATCTTCCTGCGCCCCGCCGCGGCCGCGATGGAATGTTCCGCACACCCCTCGTTCATCATGATGATGGCCGTCTGCGTCGCCATCGACGCCTTCCTCGCAATACCGTTCAGTTACCTCCGCTACACCAAGCGCCCTCTGCGCTTCGCCACCCTCCGTCTCATCAACATCGGCCTCAACATCGGCCTCAACCTCTTCTTCATCCTCCTCTGCCCTGTCATCTACCGCGCCGCGCCCGCCACCATCAGTTGGTTCTACGACCCCTCCTTCGGCATCGGATATATTTTCCTGGCCAACCTCATCGCCTCCATCGCCAACTTCGTGATGATGATTCCGGAACTCCGCGGTTTCCCCTGGCGCTTCAACCGCCGCCTGTGGTCCGAGATGCTCCGCTACTCCGCGCCCCTGCTGGTCCTCGGCGTCGCCGGCGTCATGAACCAGACCATCGACAAGATTCTCTACCCCCACCTGGCCGGTGCCGACGCCATGGACGGCCTCGGCATCTACGGTGCGAACTACAAGATTGCCATCGTAATGGTGATGTTCATCCAGGCCTTCCGCTTCGCCTACGAACCCTTCATCTTCGCCCGCAACAAGGAAAGCGGCAACAACCGCAATCAGGCCTACTGCGACGCAATGAAATACTTCGTCCTCTGCGCCCTGCTCCTGTTTATGGGCGTGATGTTCTACCTTGATTTCCTGCGCTATTTCATCTCACCGAAATATTTCAGCGGCCTCGCCGTAGTCCCTGTCGTCATGATGGCCGAACTCTTCTTCGGCATCTTCTTCAACCTCTCCCTGTGGTATAAACTCACCGACCGCACCGTCTGGGGCATGTACTTCTCGCTCCTGGGCCTCGCCGTCACCGTCGTCCTCAACATCCTTCTGGTGCCACGCTTCGGCTATATGGGCTGCGCCTGGGCCGCCTTCGCCTCATACGGCGTGATGATGGTGACATCCTATTTCGTCGGCCGCGCCAAATACCCCATCGGCTACGAGACTGGACGCATCCTCACCTACTTTGCCATCGCGGCCGTCCTCTACGTCATCGGCATGTACTGCCTCACCCCATGGCCGCTGGCCAACTACATAATCCGCTTCTTCATCCTCGCCGGATTCGTCCTTGTCATCATCCGCCGCGAGCATATCCCCTTGCCCGCGCCTTTCTCGGCACTCTCACGCAAATGAAAGTCACCCTCATAAACCATAGCGACACCCTCGGCGGCGCCTCCGTCGTCACCTTCCGCCTCATGGAAGCCCTCCGCCTCGCCGGAGTCGACGCCCGGATGCTCGTCGCCCGCCGTGCCTCGGATTCTCCACACGTGGTCCGTGCCGCCGGCCGCTTCGCCACCGCCGTCCCCTTCCTGCGGGAGCACCTCCGCATCTTCACCCACAACGGCTTCAACCGCGACGACCTTTTCAAGGTCTCTATCGCCGATGTCGGTCTGCCGCTCCACCGCCACCCCCTGGTGACCGGTGCCGACGCCATCATCCTCAACTGGGTGAACCAGGGCATGCTCTCGCTCGACGAAATAGGCCTCATAGCCCGCGCCAAGCCAACCGTCTGGACCATGCACGACATGTGGAACCTCACCGGCGTCTGCCACCATGCCGGCACCTGCACCCGCTACACCGACGCCTGCGGCTGCTGCCCGCTGCTCCACTCCGCCGCCGGGGCCGCCGACCTCTCCGCCACGACCTTTGCCCGCAAGACCGCGCTATACTCCGGCTCGCCCATCCATTTCGTCGCCGTCAGCCGCTGGCTCGCCGACCTGGCCGCGAAATCCGCCCTCACGCGCAACTTCCCCGTCGAGGTGATCCACTGCCCGATGCCCGTCTCGCAACTCTCCGACGCCCCCTCGATGACACGCGCCGAGGCAGGCCTCCCTGCCGCCGGACGCCTCGTCGTAATGTGCGCCGCACGCCTCGACGACCCCGTCAAAAACCTTCCCGACGCCGTCGAGGCCCTCAATGCCCTGGCCGGCACCGACGCCGTGGCCGTTTTCGTCGGCGACATCCGAGACAGTTCCGTCCTCGGCCGCCTCGAGATTCCCTTCGTGCAGACCGGCCCCGTCTACGACGCCGCCCGTCTGCGCTCAATCTTCGCCTACGCCTCCGCCGTACTCTCCTCCTCGCGCTACGAATCCTTCGGCGCAACCCTGCTCGAAGGCCAGACCCTCGGTGCCGTCCCCGTCGCCTACGTCCACGACGGCCGCAGCGACATCATCGACGACGGCATCACCGGCTATGCCGCCGGCCCGAGAATCCGCCCCCTGGGCGACGCCCTGCGCCTCGCCCTCGAACGCCCGCTGGACCGCACACAACTTCTCGGCGCCGCCGCACGTTATTCTTACGAAACCGTGGCCGCGCGCTATATCGACCTCCTCGGCCGCATCGCCCGCTGACCCCGAATCTCTTTTTCTAAACCCCGATAACCAACCCAAGACATGGACAAAAGCAAAATCATCACCGGCGCTATCATCGCCCTCGGACTCCTGATGCTCGGACTCTGCATCAAAGGCGGAATCGACAACATCGCAAACCGCGGCCGCCAGGTAACCGTACGCGGACTCAGCGAACGCGAAGTTAACGCCGACCTCGTCACCTGGCCAATCGTCACAAAGGAACTCGGCAACGACCTCCCCGCAATCTACAACCGCATCCAGGCCTCCAACGACCGTATCGTCAAATTCCTCAAGGACAACGGCCTCCAGGACGATGAATTCTCAATCAATCCGCCCCAGGTCGAGGACCGCGAAGCCCAATCCTACAACACCTCCGACATCCGCCAGCGCTACCTTGTCACCAACGTCATCGTGGTGAATTCCAAGAAAGTGGACCTCGTGCGCCGGCTCATCGACCTTCAGCCCCAACTCATGCGCGAAGGCATCGCCGTCGTAGCCGGCGACTACAACTACACCACAACCTACCAGTTCACCGGCCTCAACGAAATCAAACCCGAAATGATCACCGAGGCCACTGCCAACGCCCGCGAGGCCGCAACACGCTTTGCCGACGACTCCCACAGCCAGTTAGGCAAAATTGTCACCGCCTCACAGGGCCAGTTCACCATCGAAGACCGCGACCAGTACACTCCCTACAAGAAAAACGTCCGCGTCGTCACCTCCATCACCTACGAACTCAAAAACTAACCGCGCCGCCGGATAGCGGCCGCTAAAACAGGTGGCTGACCGTCACGCATTTCGGGCTTTCTGGCACGACTACAACGTTGGCGTATTTTTCGTAACTATTTGTGCAAAAGACACAAAGAATATCTTCGGCACGATACGAAACGGAGAAATGCACGATAGCCGTTTGGGGGCTATTGTCCGACAAAATATAAATTCCATCCACAGACACACTCCCGAAATTGAAATCCACAATTACGTGGTAATGCCAAACCACGTTCATTTGATCCTCTCAATAGGCCCGATAACCTCCATCGGTCCCATCGGCCCATATTCCACACCGGAACCCGACCCGCATGCCGCAGAAAATGTAGGGACGCGGCCTGCCGCGTCCACCGAATCGTCGGTATTATCCTCCAAATCCGCGTCCACCGAATCAAATGTAATACCCAATCAACCAAAAGCCCGCAATCTCGGTTGTCTGAAACCATCTGATCACGAAGGTGAAATCGCTGATTTTCATCATAATTCCAAATTATCAGTAGCAATCGGCTCCATGAAGGCCGCAGTAACCCGTACTGCCCGCGCTGAAGGCATTATATCCGGTTCATGTTGGCAACCCCGCTTTCATGACCACATAATACGCAATCAACGGGCATATCAACAAATCATGCAATACGTAGACAACAACGTATACCTCTGGCATCGTGATTGTTACCACAGTCCGGAATGAGCCATAAAGATGGGAAACGTCGCCAAAGAACGCCGCAGCATCAACCCCAGCCGGGTTGTACGGACGCGGCCTGCCGCAGAGGATGTAGGGACGCGGCCTGCCGCGTCCACTGAGTCGACGGTAATTCCTAATCTTACGCTGAACTAAATACCAATAATCGCGCGGACGCGG
>CAJJOO010000087.1 GCA_905193395.1 uncultured Porphyromonadaceae bacterium | reverse complement strand
GGAGCCATGCCGGCGCCGCCGCCGATCCACATCATTTCCTTGCCGGAGTCGTAGATGGGATGGAAGTCGCCGTAGGGGCCGCTCATCATCACCTTGTCGCCGGGTTTGAGCGTGAAAATGTAACTCGAGGCTATACCGGGATTCACGTCCATGAAGCCGACCTGGGGTTTGGGCTTGAAGGGCGGGGTGGCGATGCGCACGGTGAGCATGATGCGGTCGCCCTCGGCGGGATAGTTGGCCATGGAGTAAGCGCGGACGGTTGTCTCGCGGTTCACGCAGTGTAGGCCGAACAGACCGAACTTCTCCCACGGGGGCAGGTATTCGGCGCCGATGAGTTCCTTGTCGATGTCGCGGTTGTAGTCGATATCGAAGGGCGGAATCTTGATCTGGGCGTAAGAACCGGGTTCGAAGTTCATGTGCTCGCCCTTAGGCAGGGCCACGATGAATTCCTTGATGAAGGTTGCCACGTTGCGGTTGGAGATTACGGTACATTCCCATTCCTTGACTTCGAGGACGGAGGCGGGCACCTCGATTTCGAGGTTTTCCTTGACCTTTACCTGGCATGCGAGGCGCCAGTGTTCCTTGGCTTCCTTGCGGGAGATGTGGACGGCCTCGGTGGGCAGCATCTCGCCGCCTCCGTCCACCACCTTTACGCGGCACTGGCCGCAACTTCCTTTTCCGCCGCAGGCCGAGGGAAGGAAGACGTTCTGCGACGCCATGGTTGAGAGCAGGGAATCGCCGGCGGGGACGTTGAAGGATTTCTCGCCGTTGACTGTTATTTCGACGTCGCCCGAATGTACGAGGAAGTGTTTGGCGACGAGAAGCACCATCACCAGCAGCAGGGTGATGGTCAGGAAGATGCCGACGCCCGTTATGATAGTCGTGCCGGCGAGCGATGCCGGGATGAAGATTATGTTCATGATTTTACAGATTCAAAGTTTAATGCCCAGGAAACTCATGAAGGCGATACCCATCAGGGCGGTGATGATGAAGGTGATGCCGACACCGCGCAGGGGCCCGGGCACGTTCGAATAGGAGGTTACGCGCTCGCGGATTGCTGCGACGGCGGTGATGGCCAGGAGCCAGCCGAGTCCCCAGCCTGCACCGGCGCTCAGTGCGGTCCAGGTGCTTTCAAAGCCGCGCTGCTGCATGAAGAGCGAACCGCCCAGGATGGAGCAGTTCACGGCAATCAGGGGCAGGAAGATGCCCAGCGAGGCATAGAGCGAGGGGCTGAAGCGTTCGACGGCCATTTCCACCAGTTGTGTCATCGAGGCGATTACGGCGATGAACAGTATGAGCGAGAGGAAACTGAGGTCGACCTCGGCGTATTCCGGTCCGAGCCATGCCAGGGCGCCCGGCTGCAGCACGTAGGTGTTGAGCAGATAGTTGACCGGCAGGGTTATCACAAGCATGAAGGTAACGGCGATTCCAAGGCCGAGGGCCGTCTTGACATTTTTGCTCACCGCCAGGAACGAGCACATTCCCAGGAAGTAGGCGAAAATCATGTTGTCGATGAAAATCGACCGTATGAAGATATTGAGATTTTCCATAGTTTATTTTTCCTGAAGGTCCTTGTTGAACGAGCGGTGGATCCAGATGATGCAGGCCACGAGAATCAGCGCCATGGGGGGCAGAATCATCAGGCCGTTGTTCACATATCCGGCGTCGTAGAAACATTGGGGCACCACGGTATAGCCCAGCAGGGTGCCGCTGCCCAGCAGTTCGCGGAAGAAGGCCACGATTACCAGAATCGAGGCATATCCGATGCCGTTGCCGATACCGTCGAGGAAGGAGGGCCAGGGGCGGTTGGCCATGGCGAAGGCCTCAAGGCGTCCCATGAGGATACAGTTTGTGATGATAAGGCCGATGAACACCGAGAGTTGGACACTCACGTCGTAGGCATAGGCTTTCAGCAGTTCGCTGACGATGATTACAAGCCCGGCTACCACAACCAGTTGGACGATGATGCGGATTGAGGTGGGAATTGTGTTGCGTATCAGCGAGATTATCACGTTGCTGAATGCCAGGACGGCGATAACGGACAGGCCCATGACGATGGCCGGTTCGAGTTTCACCGTCACGGCCAGTACCGAGCAGATACCCAGTATCTGCACGATTACGGGGTTGTTCTTTGAAAAGGGGTTGAACAGCACCGCCTTGTTTGAAATCTTTTCGGCCATGGCTTATTTTTTACGAATGTTATCAAGGAACGAGGCATAGGGGCGCAGACAGTTGTCGAGCATCTCGCCGACGCCTTTGGAGGTGATTGTGCCGCCCGAGATGCCGTCGACATAGTCCTCGTCGCCGGCCGGGTGCTGGCCTTTTTTCACGACAGCCACGGGCATGAAAGTGTCGCCCTTGAACAGGTGCTTGCCCTCGAACTGCTTGCTGAAAAACGGCCTGGTGATTTCAGCGCCCAGACCCGGGGTCTCGCCCTGGTGGGCGAAATATGCGCCGTAGATTGTGGTGGCGTCGGCATCAAGGGCCACGTAGCCCCAGATGGGACCCCACAGTCCGGCACCGTAGACGGGCAGGATGTATTTGGTGTTGCCGTCGACGGAAGCCTCGAAGACGGGCAGTACGCGGGCCTCGGGAGCGAGGTGGATCTGCGAGGCCACGTCGGTGTTGAAAGCGTTGCCCTCGACCTTCTCGCCGCGCGAGTTCACGAGGTACTGCGAGGTTATGGTCTTGTTGAATTCGGCAATGATGTCGCCTTTTTCAGGCGTGATGTTGATCGAGGCCAGAATCTGGCGCATCTTGTCGGCCGCTATGTTGTCGTTCTGACGGTCGCGCAGGGAAATTGAGGTATAGGCCAGCGCAGAGCCGACGAGAACCACCATCACGATGATATAGATGACGGTATAGAGGTTGCTTTGCTTGTTCATGACTGTACTGCCTTAGAGGTTTGACGTAAGCGGCGGCGGCGTTTGTTGGCGGCGACCACACACCAGTCGATGAGCGGCGCGAAGGCGTTCATCAGCAGCACGGCCATCATGGCGCCTTCGGGATAACCGTTGTTGTAGGTGCGGATGATGACGGCGATGATGCCGAAGAGGAAGCCGTAGATCCACTTGCCGGTGTTGGTGCGTGCGCCGGTCACGGGGTCGGTGGCCATGAACACGGTGGCGAAGGCAAATCCGCCGAAAAGGAGTTGCTCGAAGGGATTGAGCGTCGAAGTGGGATAGAGCGGGGTCTGGCACTGCCAGGCAATCCAGCCCATCAGCAGGCCTCCGGCAACGGCCGACAGCATCACGCGCCAGGATGCGATGCGTGTGAGCAGCAGCAGGGCGGCGCCGATAAGAATGCAGATTACCGATGTCTCGCCGAAGCAGCCGGGCATGAAGCCTGCGAAGGCATCCCAGGCGGTGATGGGCCCGCCGGTGACGCCTGTAATGGTAACATCTCCGGTAGAGGTGGCCAGTTGGCCCAGAGGTGTGGCGCAGGAGAAGCCGTCGGGCACGGCGGGGCCGAAGCCGAAGGGCTGGCCCGTGGCGACGAACACCTTGTCGCCGGACATCGAGGCGGGATAGCCGAAGAACAGCACCGCGCGGGCCACCAGGGCCACATTAAATATATTATAGCCTGTGCCGCCGAACACTTCCTTGACGAAGACGACGGAGAAGGCCGTAGCCACGGCCATCATCCACAGCGGTGTTTCGGGCGGGCAAATCATCGGAATCAGGATACCGGTGACGAGGAACCCTTCCTGGATTTCCTCGTGGCGCACCTGCGCCACGGCAAATTCAATGCCCAGACCCACGATGTATGTCACCAGCACGCGCGGCAGGATGTCGAGGAAGCCGTAGAGCAGCAGCGACCAGAAGGGGAAGGTGGTCTCGCCGGCGGCCAGCCAGTGCTGCAGGCCGGTGTTGTACATGCCGAAGAAGAAGCAGGGCATCAGGGCCAGGACCACGATGCTCATTGCGCGTTTCGAGTCGACACTGTCGTGCACCTGGACGGCGCAGCGCCGGGCCGAGGTGGTGTCGGGGGTGAACAGGAAAGTCTCGAAGCCGTCGAAAACCGACTCAAAGGCCGAGAAGCGTCCGCCGGGGCGGAACTGGGGCTTTATCCTGTCGAAAAATTTTTTTATAGGATTCATTTTTTCTTTTCAAGGCGCGGCCCGGGGGCCGACGGGGTGGTTTATTCCAGTTCTTTGCGCAGGTAGTCGAGACCGTCGCGGACAATCTGCTGGATGGGAAGTTTCGATGTATCGACGTATTCGCAGAGGGCCATGTCCTCCGGCGCTATTTCATAGATGCCCAGGGCCTCCATGTCGTCGATGTTGCGCGAGATGATGGCTTTGAGCAGATATTCGGCCATGATGTCCATTGGCAGAACGCGGTCGTATTCGCCGCTCATGATCATTGCGCGGCGGCCGCCCAGCAGTCGGGCGTCGGGCGAGAATGTCTTGTGGAGCCAGCGCAGGGGGAACGAGGGACTGTGGCTCCATTTCGAGGGCGAAATCGACGCCCAGCCCATGAACTCGGTGATGTCGTCGCCGTCGAGAATCACGGTCACCTGGCGGTAGGGATAGTGCAGGTAGCCGTCGGCCTCGGTCACGGCGGTGCCGGTGAGGACGTTGCCGCTGATTATGCGCAGGCGGTGTGAGGTGTCGCGCAGGTTTCCGGCCACCAGGGCGTTGATGTCGGCGCCTACGACGGTGCGGACCACGCAGGGCGAGGTCACTTCGGGGCCGGTCACGGCCACATTTACGTGGAAATCGTGGCGGCCAGTGCCCAGGAGGCGTCCGAAACGCGCCACGGTGAGGATGTCGGCTGTCCACACCTTCTCGCCCTTGTTCACGGGAGCGATGTTGGCAATCTGGATTCCGGGGTTGCCGGCGGGATGGGGTCCGGAGACTTCCACCATCTCGGCGCCGGGAATGTCGCCGCAGTTCCAGTCGCTGCCGTGGCAGATATAGACTTTGCCGGAGGTGATTTCGGCCAGGGCGGCCACGGCCACGGTTATGGCGGCGGAATCGCCCTCGGCGAGCGAGGCTGTGAGCGGAGCGGCCAGGGGCGCGGTGTCCAGTGCGGTGATGAATATGTCGCGTGGGGTGATGTCGGGGTTGGGGACGATGTCGTAGGGGCGGCAGCGCATCATGGCCAGCAGGCCGGAGGCGCACAGTTGCTCGACGGCGGGCAGGGTGGTGTCGCATGGAGCCGACTCATAGCGCATGTCGTTGGTGACGATAACGTTCACGATCTTGCGCCGCTCGCCGCGCACCACAGCCTTTACCTTTCCGGAAACGGGCGAGACCAGTTTCACGGCGGGATGGTTCTTGTCGTGCATCAGCGGCGTGCCGGCAAGGACGGCGTCCCCCTCCTTGACCTCGAGTTTAGGCACGAAACCGGGAAAATCGTCGGGAGCGACGGCAACCGTCACGGGGTCGACAGTTCTGCTGACTTCCAGCGAATTGAGGGCGCCGGCGATTCTCAGGTCAAGGCCTTTTTTGAGATGCAGTTTCATATACAGTTTTTCATTATTAGAAAAAATCGCTGCAAATTTAGTGAAAATTACTAAAAATCGAAAGCGGCGCCTCATATATTTGTTAACGAAATTTGCCCGCAGGGGGCAATTCCTGTACACCGGGTTTGGTCTGTGGTGTTTAATGGCATGGCTGTTATAAAAAATGATTGGTTGTGAGAACTAATTGGCGCGCCGGGTTGTTTGAAAATTAACTAAACGGAAATATAACTTCAAAAACCTCCATAAAAATGAAAAGAATCGCATTATCCTTAGTCATCGCTTTATGCACGCTGGCCGCATCGGCCCAAAGCATAGCCAAAAATGAATTGAAACAGTTGCAGGCTTTCCTCAATCAGCCCGCCGCTGAAAGTGCGACCAATGCCCAGGCATTGAAAATCTCCGACCTCCGCTCGCCCGCCACTTGGGAAGGCATCACAATCGAAAACGGCCATGTGACCGCAATCAACTGGAAGGACAAGAAACTGGCCGGCGAACTGAATCTTTCGGGATTCACCGCCCTGGTAAAGGTTGACGTTTCGCGCAACCACCTCACTTCGCTGGTTCTTGACGGCGACGCCGCCCTCAACGAAGTCAATGCCTCGCGCAACCGTCTGGCAACCGTCTCAATCACGGGTTGCGGACAAATCGTGAAACTGTCGCTCAACAACAACCGTCTGGCCGAACTGGACCTGAGCGGCACACCCTTCCTCAAGGACCTGAACGTGGCTTCCAACTATTTCGAGGCCCTCAACGTTTCGAACTCCACCCAACTGGTTTCGCTCAACTGCCAGAACAACCGTCTGACCTCGCTGATGGTCACCGACTGCACCGCGCTGAAAAACCTCTACTGCGGATACAACAAACTCACCTCGCTCACCCTTGCCGGTCTGACCAATCTGACCCGGCTGACCATCTACCGGGGCAACAGCTCCGGGGGAACCGTCCAGGATCTGTCCCCCCTGCGAAATCTGATCAATTTGAAGCGG
>CAJJOO010000086.1 GCA_905193395.1 uncultured Porphyromonadaceae bacterium | reverse complement strand
GCAGCTTGCGGAAATTCTCGGCCTGGGCCGAGGCCTTGTCGCCGAAGATGCCGCCGGATATTTTCGTAAGCCCTTCCACCAGTTGGGCGATTTTCGGTCCGAAATGCTGCTCGATGTCCTCGACGGTGTAGTCCGTGTCTTCCACCACGTCGTGAAGCAGGGCCGCGCAGATTGATGTCGACCCAAGTCCGATTTCCTGACTGGCGATTTTTGCCACGGCTATGGGGTGCAGGATGTACGGCTCGCCCGAGCGGCGACGCACTCCGGCGTGCGCCTCGCGGGCAAAGCGGTAGGCCCGTTCGATGATTTCCACTTTCTTGCGGTGGTTGCTTTTAAGGTAGCCGTTGAGCACGTCGGCAAAGGCGTCCTCTATCATACGGTCCTCCTCTTCGGGAGTCATCATGCGCGTTTCGGTCATAAAATGGCGGAATAGGTGATATTATCCAATTTGAATACAAAAATACGACTTTTAGCAGGAACAGCCAAAAAAATCTCATCTGTGCCCGTATATGATCGTCCGGCGCCGATGCCGCATCGCCGTGACGATTATGAGAGAACGTCTATATCATAACAAAATGTTGAAAAGATAGCCTGAGATTACGGCCGTCAGGAATATCACGACTACAATCATGGCGACGAGTTTCTTCTTGAAGATGCTTGCAAGCATCGACATCTCGGGTATCGCCATGCCGGCGCCGCCGATAACAAGGGCTATCACAGCGCCGATACTCATGCCCTTGCCCATCAATGCCACTCCGATAGGAATTGCGGTTTCAGCGCGGATATAGAGGGGTACCCCGATAATGGCGGCGACGGGCACCGCAAAAGGATTGTCGGGACCGGCGATTTTCAGTACCCAATCGTTCGGCATATAACCATAGATTACGGCTCCGAGTGCAACGCCGATGATAAGATACCAGAATATCGGGCGAAGCGTGTCCCATCCGGCCCGAAGTGCAATGGCAATTTTCTGGCTCCACGGGAGTTTTTTCGCTTCGATAGGTTTCTCGCCCGCTGAACAACAGGACTGCTTTTTCAGCCTTACGTTTTTGACGTATTTCTGCGCATCGACCTTTTGCAATCCCCAGCCGAAGAATACGGCACAGAGGAAAGCAATCGTTACATAAATCAGCATGGCTTTGATTCCCACCAACGCACCTAACATCGCTATGATAATGGGGTTTAGCAACGGGGAGGCGATAAGAAAAGACATGGTTGCTCCGAAAGGCACACCGGCATTAAGGAAACCAACTGTCATGGGCAGAGTGGAACAGGCACAAAAAGGAGTGAGCGCACCGAATCCGGCGGCTATTACATTCCCGAAAAATCCGGCCTTTTCAATTTTCTTGCTGATTTTCTCCTGCGGAATATACATCAGGATGATTTCAACAATAACTGTAATCACGATGAACAGTACCACAAGTTCAACAGTGATATAGCAGAAATACCATAGAGTATCAAGGAGAGTGTTCATTTCAGATTGTCTTTGTAGAATTGCTCAAAACAGGCTTCGATTTCATCACGGACACGGCGAAACTCACTCATGATGAACTCCTCGGAACCGACTGCGTTGGAAGGGTCGTCGAAACTGATATGAATACGATGTTTTACATCACCGATAAATGTCGGGCAACTCTCGTTGGCACCTCCACATACCGTTATCACATAATCCCACGGCTCGTTGAGATATTCTACAACATTGTGTGGAGTATGTCCGCTGATGTCAATGCTTCTTTCCTTCATGACCTCTACGGCGCGAGGATTGACTTTTTCAGCAGGTCTTGTACCTGCTGAATGTACATCCAACTTCGAATCAAGTGACTGGAGAAATCCGTGAGCCATCTGACTGCGGCAACTGTTGCCGGTGCATAGAATCAATACTTTCATTTTCATTTCGATTTAGAAAAAATAACCGTAAACCCAGCCGGAAATAGTTGCCATGACTATTACGAGAGCAACGTAGATCACCGTTTTCTTCGTTCCCATCACTCTGCGGATAACAAGCATATTAGGGAGCGATAACGAAGGCCCGGCGAGCAACAGGGCAAGTGCCGGGCCTTTGCCCATGCCGGAAGCGAGCAAGCCTTGAATAATAGGTACTTCCGTAAGTGTGGCGAAATACATGAACGCCCCTGTGAAACTTGCGAAAAAGTTGGATAGCAGCGAATTGCCGCCTACTGCCCATTCAACCCAACTGTTGGGAATTATGCCGGGCAACTCCATTCCGTCGTGAGTGGAACCGAGAAGAAATCCGGCCGTCAGGACGCCCACGGCAAGCAGTGGCAGTATCAACTTGGCAAATCCCCAGGATGACAGCGCCCATTCGCGGTTCTCGTCATCGTTCTTGTCGCATAGAAGCAATATGGCGAGAACGGCTACCGATACAATCATCGGTACGAGCGGAGCCAGTTTTGCATCTTGGATAAAAACATTAGCGAGAAATGCAGATAATGCCACCGCAATCGCACCGAGGATAATCCACCGGGCTTTCAGATGCAGGATTTTTACCAGAATTACGCAAAGTCCTATGGCAAGAGCCGATGTTATCCCCCATTTTGTATTGTAGATCGCAGCCCATATTCCGCGGGCGATTGCCGACGGTGCGCCCCAGTTGGCAAACACCAGAATAGCCACAAGGGTGAAGAAGAACACGGCAGTCTGCCAAAGCGGACGCTTCTCAGGCGGGGGCACTATATTCATCTGCTCGATCTCCTTGTCGCGTTCCTCCTTGCGGAAGATAAACGACATCACCAATCCGATGACTATTGCGAATGTAACTGCACCGATGATACGGGCTAGTCCCATCTCAAGTCCGAGAATGCGTGCGGTAAGGATTATCGAGAGGATGCTGATGGCGGGACCGGAATAGAGAAAAGCTATTGCCGGGCCAAGTCCCGCGCCACGCTTGTATATACTTGTGAACAACGGGAGAATGGTACAGGAACAAACGGCAAGAATACCTCCCGAGACCGAAGCAACAGTGTATGATAACCATTTCTTGGCGTTGGCTCCGAAATATTTCAATACCGCTCCCTGGCTCACGAACACTGCGATAACACCTGCAATGAAAAATGCCGGGAGAAGGCAGAGCACGACATGCTCACGCGCATACCACTTGGTGAGGTCAAGGGTGGAGTGAATTGCCGTTATCAGCGCATTGCTGTTGACCGGCAGGAAGAACGCCGCCAAAAATATGACAACGGTCCATATCAGGAACTTGATTTCCTTTCTTGTTTCCATATCAGTCTTCTGTTGTTACAGTTCAGATGCCGAGAGCCTTTTTCACTTCGTCAGCCGTTGGAACGTGCCCTTTGATTTTGACTATACCGTCAACGACCACGGCAGGGGTCGCCATGATGTTGTATTTCATCATTTCGGCGATGTCCTCTATCTTTGAAAGTTTTACATTGAACTTGTTCTCGTCAATCACGCGCTCGACTGCCTTGTAAGTCTCCTTGCACTTGGCGCAACCGGGGCCGAGGACAAGCACCTCGGTTACCTCTGTGCCGGGAGCAGCAGCGCCGCAAGTGACCTCAGCGGGTTCGGTTGAATCGCCGGAGCATCCGCGCGATGCGGCGGCCTTAACATTCTCATCGACGATTATGTTGCTGTTGCAGCAGCACGGACTTTTCTTTTTATGCGCGAAAAGGGTTGACCAAAAGCCTTTCTTCGATTCTTTATTATCCATGTTTATTGCTTTTTTTCAGTTAATAATTATAGATTTATTATTATGCAATAGTATATGCCAACGGCTACGAATATGACTCCGACAATGATGTTGAGCCATTTCTGAATGATGCGCAGTTTGCCGTAAAACTCTCCGACCTTTTCAACGCTGAAGGCGAGAATCCATGCCACAGCAAGCACGGGAAGCGCGGTGGCTATTGCGAACAGAACCGGAAGCAGCCAGCCCGCGCTTGCCGTCACCGACATTGGAATCAGCATACCGAAATACAGCACACCGCTTGTTGGGCAGAAAGCCATCGCGAACAGTATGCCAAGCAGTAATGCTCCCCATCTGCCTTTTCTTGCGAGACCCTCACCGTTCCCTCCGAAGCCGAACCGGGGCATGTTGAGTTTATGGCCTGACAGCATGAACAGTCCGATTAGCAAAAGTAGCGGACCCAACAGCGTTTCTCCCCATTTCCCTATGGTTTTCTGTATGCCGAACACGCTTGCTCCCTCTTTCAGTATCGAGATAAGCGCGATGCCGAGAACTGTATAGGCTATGATGCGTCCGACGGTATATAGCACGCCGTTACGGAATATGCGTCCCCGGCTCTCAATATCCTTGCTGATATAGCCTATCGCGGCTATGTTGGTCGCAAGCGGGCATGGTGAGATGGCCGTCAGCAATCCGAGGAGGAATGCCGTCAGTGCCGGTGTCGTGCTGTTGTCAAGCAGAGTCTGCAACCAATTCATTATTTGAGGAATTCGTTGATTTTATCTGCAAGTCCGGTCTTGAAAGTGCCGGGGTTATCCAATGCGTTGCCAAACGCAAAATCTGTCATGTTATCTCGGGTTTCGTTGCCGTCCTTCCATTTGTTGACAAAAAGTGAAGACCATGTCACTTCGTATTTATCGGCGAGTCGCTCACCTTCCGCTGTGGAAATGTCAACTGTCCTGAACACCAGCGTGCCGTTCTTTAATTCATCGGCGAACATGGAATTTACAACTTCTTTGGTGATGTTTTCAATTCCCACACATGTCGCGCATCTGTGTTTGCCATGAAAGTAAATTACTTCCACTCTGTCCTTTTCGACATTCTGCATTTCGGCGGATTTCTCCCCGCCGCTGCAAGAAACCAACCCCGCAAACAGGGTAAAGATTACCAATAGTTTTTTCATGTAATTGAATATATGTTTATATGTTATTCGCCGAATTACGAACACGTATTGTAAAAAAAACAATTCTGCTTATGAGCAGCAATTGTTCTTGTTTGAGGGGCAACATTCTTCAAACATCTGCGAAAACAGTTGCTTTGCAAGTTCCCAGTTTTCGGAATTGATGCAGTATTTTACCTTCGGCGGCTCGATGGTGCCTTGTATCAGGCCGGCTTCTTTCAGTTCGCTCAGATGCTGCGACACGGTCGCTTTCGATATCGTAAGCACCTCATGTATGTCCCCGAAGAAACACTCGTTTCTTTGGGCAAGGAAATGCAGGATTGCTATACGGGTGGGATGCCCCATCGCTTTTGCAAACCTTGCGAGGCGTTCCTGGTCCGGTGTAATCTCAATTTTAGTCATTTGTTTTTTTTTGTTTGTTGTTCGCAAAATTACTAACAATGTCTGATGTATCCAAATAATTTAATTATTTTTCAGAAAAAACATCTGTGCCGGATAGCGGCCGGTTTCCGGCCGCGGCCCGGCTGCAATTCGGGGGAGTGCCCCATACACACGCCGCCCCGGGGAGCGAGGTCCTCGGGGCGGGTGCAATCTATACCTAATCTAATTAATCTGCTTTTACCTTGTGTATATATCGTTACTTGAATCTTGTATGTTACTGAATCCTGGTTAGAAAGGGAGTCGGCTTAGGTCGTAATTAATCTTTTTAAGAGCGTGTTTTTTCCTTGTTTTCCTCAGCGATAGTCGGCGAAGCGTGTCTGGAGTTTCTTGCGTGCGAAGAAGATGCGGCTCTTGACCGTTCCGAGGGGCAGGTGCATGTGTTCGGCGATTTCGTTGTATTTGTAGCCTGCGACGTGCATCGAGAAGGGGATGCGGTATTCGTCGGGGAATTCGTTGATGGCATCGGAAATCTCGCCGGCGTGGAGCGACTGCTCGGGGGCTTCGATACCGGAATCCTGCGAGAGGTTCAGGTGGTAGAGGTTTTCGGTGGTGTCGACCACTGTTGCGGCACGCACACCGCGGCGGTAGTTGTTGATGAAGATGTTGCGCATGATTGTGAACACCCAGCCCTTGAAATTGGTGTTTTCGGCATATTTGTCCTCGTTGTCGAGGGCCTTGAGGGTGGTGTCCTGCAGCAGGTCGTAGGCATCGTCGCGGTTGGATGTGAGCATGTAGGCAAAGTTGAGCAGGTTGCTCTGGAGTTGCATGAGGTTTGATTGGAATTTTTCGCTCTTCATAATGATGAAATTTTGAGGTTTTCTGGATGGTTTTTGTCTGATGACATTGCAAATTTAAGGCGACGGAAAGGTTTGTCAAGTATTTTTGCGTTAATGAATGTTAATTGAAGAAACTTTCTTGCAGTAGTGCTTTAAAATGCTGAAAAACAAGTATATAATAATTAGTCAAATTGTTACACTATTGTTACAATTCTGTAATATTAACTACTTTGCGTCTCGAATGTAACACATATGTAACGAATTTAACACAGTTCCTTTCTCGCTATATGGCTGGAAGTCTTAACTTTGCAAAATCAATTCTATATCACCCCATGAAACGACTATTTTTGCCTGCCGCCATGTTGCTGAGTGTCATGCCGGCGTCCGCTTTCGAGGCCGACCTCGACGGCACCAATTTTAATATAGATACAGTCTACTGCCGCGTCGTCGGACCCGGCGTCACCCGCAGCCAGTTGCTCCTCACAGCCGGCAGCCGACAGGTT
>CAJJOO010000085.1 GCA_905193395.1 uncultured Porphyromonadaceae bacterium | reverse complement strand
GCTCCTTACATTTCATCTACAAAAAGATTTTTTCCTATGGCTGATAACAAAATCAAAGAGACTACCCCTCAGACTCATCCGACCGGCGGCAAGCAACTCACCATGATGGCCATGGCCATCATGATCGTGACCACCATCGTGAGTATGCGTGGTCTCGCTTCTCAGGCTGAATTCGGTCTGACCTCCATATTCTATTACGTATTCGCCGCTCTTGTCTTTCTTGTTCCCTACGCATTGGTCTGCGCCGAACTTGCTTCCACATATACGCGGTCGGGCGGTGTGTTCCGCTGGGTTTCCGAAGCCTTCGGCACACGCACCGGCTGGCTGAGCATGTATCTCGACTGGCAGATGGTGGTCATCTGGTTCCCGGCCGTGCTGATGTTCGGAGCCGTATCGCTGGCCTACGTCTTCTGGCCCGAAGCCTTTGACGCCAGACTGGCCGGCAACCGCATATATACCCTGCTGATAGTGCTGGGCGTATACTGGGTCTGCACGTTCAATACGTTCCGCGGCATGAAATATGCCAACAAACTCAGCACGCTGGGCGGTCTGTGCGGCACGATTATTCCCGCAGCCGTCCTCATCGTGATGGGCGTGGTGTACCTGATTCTGGGCAAGACCGTTTACCTCCCTCTCGACAAACCGTTCTGGCCTGATTTCGAACAGTTCGGTACAATCGTCCTCGCCGCAAGCATTTTCCTGTTCTATGCGGGCATGGAGATTCAGGCCGTCCATGTACCGGGCATGAAGAACCCCTCGAGGGATTTCCCGAGGTCGGTTCTTGTGGCTGTGCTTATCATCCTCGCCATTTTTGTGGCCGGCACGCTCGCCATCGGAATGGTTATACCCGAGAGCAAGATCAACCTGCTCCAGAGTCTCCTCGTGGCATACAATGACCTCTGGGCATCCATAGGCGCCCCATGGCTCGGAAATGTAATGGCCGTACTGATTACTTTCGGCGTCCTCGGACAGGTCAGCGCCGTAATCGCGGGTCCTTCGACCGGTCTGCTTGCTGTCGGCAAAGCCGGCTACCTGCCCAAGTCGCTGCAGCATACCAATAAGAATGGTGTGCAGACAACAATCCTCTACATTCAGGCCGCCATCGTGACGATACTGTCGCTTGTCCTTGTGCTTCTTCCCTCCGTAGAGTCGGCCTACCAGATACTGAGCCAGATGACAACTATCATCTACCTGATCATGGTTGTGATAATCTATGTCGCTTTCATACGTCTGCGCCACACCGCTCCCAACAAGCACCGCGGCTTCCGCGTGCCGGGCGGACGCCTTGGTATGTGGATCGTATCGGGTCTCGGCATCCTCGGTGCCGTGGCCGCAGGTATCCTCAGTTTCGTGCCTCCTTCGCAGATCAAGACCGGCAGCCCCGTGGTATATGTCGGCATCCTTATCCTCGGCGTTGCTCTGTTCATCGCTCTGCCTCTCATAATCTATGCCAAGCGCAAGAAAACGTGGCGCGACGCAGGCACCGACTTCTATCCCTTCGACTGGCAGATAGAGGGCCGAAAGCCCGGCGAGGTATCAAAGTGGCCGGCCGGCTATCAGCCTACAACCGAAGAGGTGAATGCAGCCATCGAGCGTGAGAATCAGACGAAATAATGTAAAAAGACTTCCGTCATGATGCGAATTCCCACCGGAAAAGGGACGATCACATTGCCGGCTCTGCTGGCAATATGGTCGATCTCGCTGGTGGTCAACCTTCCGGGGCTGGCCGTCAGCCCCATGCTCGGCAATCTCGACAGGATTTTTCCTCATGTAGGCGATCTTGAGATACAGTTGCTCACCGTATTGCCCAACCTGCTGATTATACCCTTTGTCCTCTTCTCCGGAAAACTTTCCGAATCGAAGGACAAGGTCCGGATAGTCGTCATCGGTCTGGCCATATATCTTGTAGCGGGCATCCTGTATTTCTTCGCCGACAGCATGCCCATGCTTATCGCCGTAAGTTGCCTTCTGGGATGCGGCTGCGGCCTTGTCATTCCGCTGGCCGCAGGCCTCATCGCCGACATCTTTTCCGGCAAGTACCGCATGCAGCAACTCGGCATCAAGAGCGGCATCTCCAACATGGCCCTTGTCGCTGCAACATTTGTGGTCGGATGGCTCAATCACGGCAACTGGCACACTCCATTCCTGGTGTATCTGATTCCGGCCATTCCGCTTGGTCTGATGCTGTTTGTGCGCAATGTCAATCCGACCGCTTCGGTCAAGATGAACAGCGCACCGCCCGGAGCCGGTTCCGAGCAGGCGGAGGCAGCCATGGGAATCGGAGTTCCCGCTCAGGGAGAGAAAATCCGCTCGGGATTCATTGTCGGACGCATTGTCGGGCTGGTGGGACTCTACGCTTTCATCACCTACGCCGTGTCGGTAATATCCTATTACCTGCCATTCCTGATTCAGGAAGACCATATGAGCAGTGATATTACGGGCACCGTCACGGCCCTGTTCTATCTTGCCGTCTTTCTGCCGGGGTTCGTGCTTCCCTACGTCATCAGATTTCTGGGACAGCGCACCTCGCTGCTTGCGGCGGTGTCCATTGCCGCAGGTCTGCTGCTGATGGCCATGGCCCGCGAGCATTACCTGCTCTACGTAGCCGCAGTGCTCATGGGATTCGGCTACGGCGTCTTCCAGCCCGTAATCTATGACAAGGCGACATATACCGTGACCGACGGCCGCAAGTCGACCCTCGCATTGGCGATTGTATTGTCTGTCAATTATGTGGCGGTAGCGGCTACGCCCTTCATCGTGGACCTCTTTCGCGATATTTTCGGGACATCAAGCAACCATTTCCCTTTTATACTCAATTGCATCCTAACCATACTTTTTGCGGTAGCAGTGGTCCTCAGACGCAATACTTTCACCTTCCGCATGAGTAGCGAATATGTTTAAAACTATGAAAAAATTAATTCCTTTACTGATTACGGCTGCTGCCATGCCACTGGCTGTACATGCACAGAACCATCCGACAATCCCCGACACAGGCGAGGTCAAGGTAATATTCAACGCCGGCGAACCCGATGAGGAGGTCTACAACGCTTTTATCGAGAACGCCCCCAAAAGATTCAACGAGCCGGGTGCTCCGCGCTTTGCAATCGTGGGAAAAGAGAACAAATTCTATCTCGGAATCGGAGGATTCATAAAGGGAGTAGGTGTCTTTGATTTCGGCAATCCTATCGACGACCCCAACGATTTCACAACGGCCGAAATCCCCTTCGACACACCCCGCGGTAGCGGCGGCAAACTTCAGGGAAGCCTGGGGCAGAGCAAAATCTTCATCAACTTCGTCGCCTTGCCCGGAAGTGCCGACAAAGTGGGGGCATACATCAGCGGCCACTTCACAGGTCCGGGCAATGCGTTCAAACTCGCCCATGCCTATGTCACCTATCGCGGATTCACCGTAGGCCACACGGCCTCGCTCTTTGAAGACGGCGCTGCCGCTCCTCCCACCATCGACGACGAAGGTCCGTGCGGACTGGTTGGCGTCAACAACAACCTGATTGACTATACCCATTCTTTCGGCAGACTGTTCAAGGTGGGCGTCGGTCTCGAAATCTCGTCGGTGAGCATGACCACATCGGCCTCCACAGGCTCCGTAAGCCAGAGAATCCCCGACATACCCGCTTATGTACAATACAACTGGGCCGACGGCAACGGATGGCTGCGTCTGTCGGGCCTGTTGCGCAACGTACAGTACCGTGACCTTGTCGCCGACAAGAACCGCAACAAAGTGTGTTGGGGAGCAAAACTCAGCGGAAGTTCGCCTATCGGCACTACTCCGCTGCAGGTCTACTACCAGGCAGCCTACGGCCGCGGTATCGGAGGCTATATCCAGGACCTCGGAGGATTGGGACTCGTAATGTCGCCCGACGACAGCAATCCCGGACATCTCGACGCTGTCAAGGCCTGGGGCGCCTACGCGGGCCTGCAATACACATTCTCCGAGAAGGTTTTCGCATCGGCCACATACAGCCAGTCAAGAGCATATCCCGAGGCATATACAGGCGGTTCATCACCATGGAACGAGCAATACAAGTATGCCCAGTACGTTGTGGCCAACGTATTCTATACCATCCTGCCCGGACTGCAGTGCGGCATCGAGTATCTGTACGGACGTCGCGTCGACATGGACGGAATATCGCGCCACGACAACCGCTTCAACACAATGCTCCAGTTCAACTTCTGATTCCGCGGGGGGGGGCGGACGCATTACGCCGCTCCCCCGGATTTTTTCTCCACACACCTCAGGACCGCGACAGGAACATTTTATCGGGGTGGCGTGTTTGTAGTTTTGAGCGGAATGTGTAACTTTGCACGTTACGCCCGCGTTTCACAGTTTCGTCTTATCTGCATAACTAAAAACCCATTAAGTCCGCATGAAAAAACTGATAGTCACATTTGCCGCGGCTCTGGCCCTGGCGGTCGGTTTCACAGCGACTGCCGCCGCTCCGCAGGGTTATTACAATTCCCTGGAAGGCAAGAGTTCCGGCGACCTCAAGACCGCCGTATACCAACTCGTACATAACTTCACAAAGGTAACTTCGTACCAGGACCTGCCGCGCTATTTCCAGCAAACTGACGTCTATCCGCAGTCCAGCCGCTGGTGGGACATGTATTCAGACATCCCGCTGTATGCCCCGAGTTTCAAGGGGCTTAACCGCGAACATTCCTTCCCCAAGAGTTGGTGGGGCGGTCTGACGGGGATTCCCGCCTATGTAGACCTCAATCACCTGTACCCATCGGAGCAGGCCGCGAACATGGCCAAGAGCAACTATCCCCTGGGCGTCGTGGACCGCACGGAGGCCACCCGTTTCGACAACGGTATCTCGACCGTGGGCTATCCCGTGACAGGGCAGGGCGGCGGCTGCCAGTGGGTGTTCGAGCCGGCCGACGAGTATAAGGGTGATTTCGCACGTACATATTTCTACATGGTGACCTGCTATCAGAACCTCAAATGGGAACCTAAATACATGTATATGATGAGCCAAAACACGTTCCCGACCCTCAACGGCTGGGCCGCGCGTCTGCTCATGGAATGGCACCGCGCCGATGGCGTGAGCCAGAAGGAAATTGACCGCAACGAGGCCGTCTACCGCATCCAGAACAACCGCAACCCATTCATCGACCATCCCGAACTGGCCGAATATATCTGGGGCGATAAGGTGGGCGAACCATTCACGCTGTCGTCCACAGGTCCTGTTGGCGACCCCGTCCTGACGACTCCCATCCAGGGCATGTCGCTTGATTTCGGACAGGTGGCTATCGGCTCGGAAGTGACTTCGGAACTGTTTTTCAAGGGCGAGAACCTGCGCGGTTCGCTCGACCTGGTCATCACAGGCACCAACCGTTCGTATTTTTCGATTCCTTCGTCGCTGCTTTCCACGTCGCTGGTCAATTCTGCCGACGGCACCTGGCTGAAAATTACATATAAACCCGCCGAACTGGGCCAGCATACCGCCCGTCTCATCATCAGCGAAGGCGGCATGGCCGGCGGCTCGCGCGGCGTGATTCTGCGCGGCGAGTGTCTGCCGGTGCCCACGCTGACGGCATGCACCGCCCTGCCGGCAAGCGACATCACCTCCACCGGCTATGTGGCAAACTGGACTTATCCTGAAAACGAGACCATCGACTACTGGGTCGTGACGCGCAACATGTTCCGCGGCAACACCTTCACGACCGAGGAAATCCTGGCCGAGGGTCCCGGCGTGCTCATCGAGGGCTTCGACGCCAACGACAGCGAGAGTTATTCCGTGCAGTCCGTGCGCCTGGGTCACCGCTCGCCCGCATCGAACCTGATTACCGTCGACCATTCGGGCGCAATCGATGCCGAAATGGAATACGGCCTTGTTGTTCAGGGCTTCGAGGGCTGCCTGCGCTTCCTTGTGGCCGGACCGCAGACCGGAGCGCGCATCTTCGATACCACCGGACGCGAAATCATGGTGATTGACGAAATCCGCAACAATATGGACGTGGAGATGCTGCCCGGCGTCTACATCGTGGTCACCGACCAGAACCGCACGCCCCACAAGGTGGTGGTACGCTGACCGAAATGCTTAATCTCACCCCATTAGTCCGCCCGTGGTTCTCGCGTATGACGCGGGAATCGCGGGCGACTGTCTCCCGGGCCGGCGCCGAGACCGCCCAGCGGGCCGTGCTGGCACGCCTGCTGCGCCGCGCCAGGGACACCGAAATCGGCCGGCGTCATGGCTTTTCCACCATCGGCGATGCAGCCGCTTTCGCCTCCACGCTGCCCGTGACTTCATATCCCGACCTGCGCGCCGACATCCTGCGCATGGTCTCCGGCGGCCGCGACATCCTGTGGCCCGGCGTCTGCCGGCGCTTCGCACAGTCCTCCGGCACCTCGGACGGCAAGAGCAAATACATCCCCGTCACAGCCGACTCTTTCAGCCGCTGCCACTACAAAGGGGGAGCCGACGTCGTGGCCCACTACCTCAGCCTCTACCCCGACAGCCGTCTCTTCGCAGGCAAGAGCTTCATACTCGGAGGCAGTTTCGCCAACGAGCTTTCGCTGCCACCCGGAGTCAGAGTGGGCGATCTCTCGGCCAACCTCATCGAAAATAT
>CAJJOO010000084.1 GCA_905193395.1 uncultured Porphyromonadaceae bacterium | reverse complement strand
AAGAGGAGGGGCCACCAGTTGCCTTTTGCGGCCGTGGTGACTGCGGTGGTCATGATAAAGCCGCAGCCGACGGCGAGGAGTCCGCAGCGGAGCCATCCACGGTCGAGGCGTGCGGTGATTATGTTTTCGGCGGCTTCCGTAACGTCGGGCGAAGCCGTAAGCGCTGCGACGGCGAGACATCCGAGCCAGTTCATGACGAGCATGAAAAGGAGGGGTCCGTAGCCTCGGCGCCACACCGTCCAGGCTTTTCCGGTGAAGAGCCAGAGTTGCAACGACACCACGGCTATAAGGCCGAAAGCAAAGAGGACGGCACCGGCCACGGCGCCCACTTTAAGATATACTGTGCCGGCGATGCCTATGCACATGCCGCCGAACACACCCTTGAAAACGACTCTCAACATATTGCCAATTTTCGACAAAATTAACACAAATCTCGCGTATGTGCAAACTCATTGGCATGGAGACAGCTCCACGCTGAGACAAGAAGAAATATGTTTTTAACGTCGTGCAAGGGACGTTAAGAAGTACGCACAGAGACACGGAGTACACAGAGAATTTATTGCGCGCGGTTTCAGGCAAGGTCCGCTCTATGACACACAGGTGAAAGGTCGAGGGCGGAATCGGCGGAGAAACCGACGACGACGCGCTTTTCCAGTTCAAGCAGGAAGGACTTCGTCCCTACCCCTCCGGCATAACCGCCCATTGAACCGGCAGCCGCCGTGACGCGGTGGCAGGGCAGAAACACCGAAAGGGCATTGGCTCCCACAGCTCCGGCAACAGCCCGCACCGCACCTTCGCAGCCCAGACTGCGCGCCAGGTCGCCGTATGTCACCGTGGCGCCATAAGGAATAGTCGAAAGAGCCTCCCACACCCGGCGCTGGAATTCGGTGCCGGCGAGAACCAGGGGCAGGCTGAAACCGCGGCGGCATCCCGCAAAATACTCATCAAGACAAGCCTTTGCACGCTCAATTACAGGCGACGAACCCGCGGCATACACGGCACCGAACGCGCGACACAGACGCGTGTTGACACGCTCGGCATGATTGGCGTGGGCCGAGGGGCGCCAGTCGCACAGACACAGGGCGTCGCCCAGCGAGCCGAGCAACAGCCGCCCGCACGGCGAATCGTAAGGACTGACGATGATGGTTTCCGGATGTTTCATAAGACGGCTTAACGGCCGGTTTCCCGTCCGTTTTATGGTACAAAAAAATCGCCGGAACCTTGCAGGTTTCAGCGATTTAGGGGCGTTATGTAAACTAATCTTGTGACCCCCGAGGGGCTCGAACCCACGACCCGCTGATTAAGAGTCAGCTGCTCTACCAACTGAGCTAGGGAGTCATTGCGAAAAGGCATCTTTTGCTTTTGCGCTGCAAAGTTAGACCTATTTTTTGAACTGTGCAAATATTTTTTCAGAAAATTGCCCCAAATTGCGCAAGAAAACCCTATTTCGGCCGGTAAACAGACCGCAACACACATTATACCACCGGGATGGTGCGGGTGCGCGGCGGGGGACACAATATTTTGCCGGCGGTCGCGTTATACACTTGATGAAAAAGTTTCTGATCATTATCACAGCACTTGTCACACTGTTCGCCGCGAGCGTTCCCGCCGAGGCCCGCAGGCTCAACGACAAGGTGGGCAACCGTCCGTATGCCGACCTGCGTCCCTGGCACCTGGGCTTCTCAATCGGCGCCCATGTGGACGATTTGCGCCTCACCCACAACGGTTTCGTAACCGAGGACGGCGAGCAGTGGCGCATCGACCAGCCTTCGTATCAGCCGGGTTTCTCGGTGCAGGGACTGGTGTCGCTGCGGTTAAACGACTATTTTTCCGTACGCTTCTCGCCGGGCATGATTTTCGGCAGCCGCGACCTGCGTTTCCGCGAGGTGAACACCGGCGCCGAGGAACGCCAGAACATCAAGTCGACCTACGTGGTATTGCCGCTGGATGTGAAATTCGCGGCACTTAGGGTGCGCAACGCCCGCCCCTACGTGGTGACCGGCATCATGCCGGCCTTCGACGTGGCGAAAAAACGCAACGACTTTCTGAAACTCAAGAGCAGCGACTTTTTCATCTCCATCGGTTTCGGCTGCGACTTCTATCTACCGTACTTCAAACTGATACCCGAAATCAAGTTCTGCCTGGGGCTGAGCGACGTGCTGCAGCGCGACCGTCCCGACCTGGCCGACGACCCCGGGCGGCTGAAATTCACCCAGTCGCTGTCGCGTGCGTCGTCGAAAATGATTGTCCTCACCTTCTATTTTGAATAGTCCATGTCCCGACTTCTCAGATATCTGACGGCCATCGTGCTGATTGCGGCCGCCCACGGCGCGGCATCGGCCCAGACCGACGCGCAGATGAGCCAGTACTACGAAGTGCCGACGCTCTACAATCCCGCGGCCGTCGGCCAGACCGACTTTCTGAAAATCCGCGGTGCCGGACGCCTGCAATGGGTGGGCATCGACAACGCGCCGCGCACGTTCATGCTGGCGGCCGACATGCCTTTCAAACTGCTGAACAAGCGCTGGGGCACGGGCCTGGTGATGCAGCAGGAAAGCATCGGCCTGTATTCGTCGCTGAACCTCTCGGCCCAACTGGCTTTCAAACTGCGCAAATGGGGCGGCGAGTTCACCGTCGCATTGCAGGGCGGGATGTTCGACCAGAAATTCAAGGGCAGCGAGGTCTACCTGCCCGACGGCGACGACTACCACCAGGGCAGCGACGACGCCATCCCCACCACCGACCTCCACGGCACGGCCTTCGACCTCGGAGCAGGCCTGTGGTACAGCCGCCCGCGCTGGTGGGCCGGCATTTCCGTGACCCATCTCACATCGCCCATAATCACCATGGGCGGCGAGAACGGCGGCGGCACCGCGGCCGAGCGCATCTACGAGTTCAAGGCCGCGCGCACGCTATATTTCATGGCCGGATGCAATATTCCGATAAAAAACACGTTATTTGAATTGATTCCGTCGGCCATGGTCAAAAGCGACTTCACCTTCACCACCGGCGAGGTCTCCGCCCGCGCCCGTTACCGCAAGTTCCTGAGCGCCGGCGTGGGCTACCGCTGGGACGACGCCGTTATTATCACGCTGGCCGCCGAAATCAAAAATTTCTATGTGGGTTACAGTTACGACTACGCCGTCAGCGGAATTCACTCGGCCTCGTCCGGGAGCCACGAATTCGTTGTCGGCTACTCGCTGAAACTGGACCTGGGCGAGAAAAACCGCAACCGCCACAAGAGCATCCGCATAATGTAACATCCGTTTTGGAGTAAAGAAAATATGAACAAAATCACAAACATACTACTGTCAGGGGCAGCCGCCGTCATGGCGCTGTCGTCCTGTGCCTCGGGCAACCGTTCGGCCGCCGGCGGCGAAGTGACCGGCATCGGCGGTTCGTCCTGGGCCGAGCCCACGCCCTACGGCATGGTACTGGTTGACCGCGGCTCCATGAAAGTGGGCGTAGCCAAGGCCGATTCGGTATGGAACCTCACCCCCGACGCGCGCGGCATCTCGGTCGACGCATTCTGGATGGACGAGACGGAAATCACCAACGGCAAGTACAAGCAGTTTGTATTCTGGGTGCGCGACTCCATCATCCGCGAGCGCCTGGCCGACCCCGCCTATGGCGGCAACGAGGAATTCCGCATCGAGGAAGACCGCGACGGCAACCCCATAAAACCCCACCTCAACTGGAACCGCCCCATTCCCTGGCGCAACCCCAGCGAGGACGAACTGCGCGCCATCGAGAGCGTTTACCGCACCAACCCCATCACCGGCGTGCGTGAACTCGACGGCACACAACTCAACTACCGCTACGAGGTCTATAACCACACCGAGGCCGCCCGCCGCCGCAACCGTCTCGACCCGCGCCGGCGCGACCTCAACACCGACCACGCCGCGGCCACCGACATGCCCACAATCTCCAAGGACACCGCCTATATCAACGACGACGGCGAAATCATCCGCACCACCATCACCCGTCCCCTCACCGGCGACTACGACTTCCTCAACACATACATCGTGAACGTTTACCCCGACACCACCGCCTGGGTCAACGACTTCGAGAACGCCTACAATGAACCCTACGTGCGCATGTACTTTGCCCACGGCGGTTACAGCGACTATCCCGTGGTGGGCGTAAGCTGGGAACAGGCCAACGCCTTCGCCAACTGGCGCACCGACTTCCTGCGCCGCGCCCTGGGCCGCGAGGGCATCTACGTGGAGCCCTACCGTCTGCCCACCGAGGCCGAATGGGAATACGCCGCCCGCGCCGGTGTCGACGAGAACATGTATCCCTGGGAGGGCGACCTGGCACTGAGCGAGGACAAAGGCTGCTTCTATGCCAACTTCAAGCCCGGCGAAGGCAACTTCGTACGTGACGGACATGTGATTACGTCGCGTGTGGGAACATACGCTCCGAACGACTTCGGCCTCTACGACATGGCCGGCAACGTGAGCGAATGGACCTCCACGGCATACACCGAAAGTGTCTCGCGCCTCACCAGCGACCTCAACCCCGAGTACCGCTACGACGCCGCTCCCGAGGACCCCTACCGCATGAAACGCAAGATTGTGCGCGGCGGCTCGTGGAAAGACGTGGCCCACAACATCCGCGCCGACCTACGCATGTGGGAATATCAGAACGAACAGCGCTCGTACATCGGTTTCCGCTGCGTGCGCTCGCAGATCGGCTTTGCCCGCGGCAACCGCCAGAAAAAATAACCAGCCTCCTCAATCCCCCTAAACTCCATATACCACTGACATGACCTTAGGAAAAGTAAAACAATACCGTCGCGGCATCGGGGCTTTCATCAGCAGCGACAAAGGCCAGCGATTCTTCAACTTCGCCTATTCGATCGGCGCCGCCATCGTTATCTGGGGCGCGCTGTTCAAGATTCTGCACCTCCCCGGCGGCAACACCCTGCTGTCCGTCGGCATGGGCACCGAGGTGCTGATGTTCGTCCTCACAGCCTTCGACCGTCCGCCACGCGACTATAAATGGGAGAACGTGTTCCCCGACCTCGACAGTGAACACGAAGGCGACGGCAGCGAGGCCGCCGCAGCAGTCCGCGAAGCCGCCAAAGCAGGCCACGCAGCCCCCGTCAGCGGCGAGGCCGCACGCTCGGCCGCCGGTATCCCCGCCGGAATCGACCTCAGCGAGGACGACTCGCGCTCGCTCTCCGGCGCAATCTCCAAAATGGCCGCCGCAGCCGACCAGTTGAACCGCATGGCCGAACTCACACAGGCCACCCAGCAGTATCTGGACCGCATGGCTGCCATTGCCGGCGAAATGGAACACCTGCGCGAGACCACCAACGCCCTCAATACAGTTTCCGACACCCTCCTGGCCTCATACCAGGCCATCACACAGAACTCCGAGAACATCACCCGTTCCTCGCAGGGCTATGTGGAACAGATGCAGAACCTCAACAACAATATCACCGGTCTCAACACCATCTACGAGATACAGTTGCGCAGCATCTCCTCGCAACTCGACGCCATCGACCGCGTGAACCGCGGCATCAAGGACATCCGCGACATGTACGAAAAGAGCGCCAACAACAGCGTGCGCTACTGCGAGGAAACCGAGAAGATGGCCCGCAACATGCAGCAACTCAATTCGGTATACGAAAAGATGCTCACCGCCATGACCATCAACATGTACCGTCCCATCAACCTCGACGACGCCGGCGCCAACATCCCCGGAACCGTGGGCATCAACACGCCCCAGAACCATCCCGGCGCCATCAACCACTAAAAAACGACACACAACCCCAACAACCGCCTCAACAGAATAAATGGGAGCAAACAACACAAGGCTCAGTCCGCGTCAGAAGATGATCAACCTGATGTATATCGTCCTGACGGCAATGCTCGCGCTGAACGTCTCGAGCGACGTGCTCGACGGCTTCACCCAGGTGCACGAAGGCCTGTCGCGGACCAACGACAACGTGGCCCAGCGCAACGAGGTGATATACCGCCAACTGGAGGCTTTCGCCCAGTTGAACCCAGACAAGGGCCTCCCCTGGCTTGAAAAAGCCACCGAAGTGAGGAAAGCCACCTCGGCACTTATCGCCACCGTCGACTCGCTCAAAGGTCTCATCGTCTTCGAGGCCGACGGCGAGAACGGCAATCCCGCCGACATCAGCAACCGCGAGGACCTCGAGGCCGCCGCTGTTGTGATGCTGGCACCCGGCAGCCACCTCGGCGAAAACCTGCGCCACAGCGTCGACACCTACCGCGACTTCATCACATCGTACATCCCCGACTCCGTAAAACAGAACAACATAGCCCGCATCCTGTCCACGGCGCCCATCAAGCGCCCCGGCACCCTGGCACCGCAGACATGGGAGGAAGCAAAATTCGACCAGCAGCCAGTGGTAGCCGCAATCACCCTGCTCACCAAACTGCAAAGCGACATCCTATATGCCGAAGGCGAGGCACTCAGCACCATTTACAGTCAGGTCGATGCCGGCGACGTCCGCGTCAACGAACTCAACGCCTACGTGATGCCTGTCTCGCGCATGGTGATGCGCGGCGGCAAATATTCGGCCAACATTGTTCTGGCTGCCGTCGACACCACCGCCCGCCCCGTCGTCTACATCGGCGGCAAGCGCCTCGACAACGACCGCGGTCTCTACGAACTGGCCACCGGCTCCACCGGCACATTCACATAC